>NZ_SMSC01000023.1:0-91017 GCF_004359955.1 Candidatus Thiosymbion oneisti | reverse complement strand
CATCTGAAGGGGTGCTGCAGAAAACCTTTGCGTCTTTGCGGTTCAAAGCTAAGTCGATCGGTCGTAAATGCGACCTCCGACGGCGATTCGGGGTAAACTCGCCGCAACCTTGGCTTCCGGTTACAAGCGATGCCCCCGAACGAGAACAACCTGGTGTGGATGGATCTGGAGATGACGGGGCTGGACCCGTTCCGCGACCAGATCATCGAGATTGCCACCATCGTTACCGATGATCGGTTGGAGATACTGGCGAAGGGGCCGGTGATCGCTATCTATCAACCCGAACATGTGCTGGCCGCAATGGACGACTGGAACCGGCAACACCATGGCGGCTCGGGTCTGCTCGCGCGGGTGCGGGCGAGCGATTACGACGAGCAACGGGCGGAGGCCGAGACCCTGGATTTTCTGGAACGGCATGTCCCGGCCAAGCAATCGCCGCTGTGCGGCAACAGCATCTGCCAGGATCGCCGCTTCCTAGCGCGCTGCATGCCGCGCCTGGAATCCTACTTCCATTATCGCAATCTGGACGTCAGCAGCCTCAAGATTCTGGCCCAGCGGTGGGCGCCCCAGGTGGCCGAAGCCTTCACCAAGGACAGCGCCCATCTGGCCCTGGAGGATATCAAGGAGTCCATCGCGGAGCTGCGTCACTACCGGGAGCATTTGCTGCGGGTTTGACGTTGGAGGGCCCAGGCGACGTGCTCGCGCACCAGTGCGTGCGGGTGCCCGAGGCGGGCCCGCAGCGCCGCCGTGACGGCCGTGGAGCAAGGCCCATTGCTGAGGGCGACCGCTAGGTTGCGCAGCCAGGCGCAATACCCGATCCGGCGGATGGCCGAGCCCTCGGTGCGCTTCAGAAACTCGGGTTCGCTCCAGGAGAACAGATCCAGCAGGGTGGCGCGGTCGAGTCCCTGACGGGGCTTGAAGTCAGGCTCCGTGCAGGTCCGGGCGAAGCGATTCCAGGGGCAGACCAGCTGGCAGTCGTCACAACCATAGATACGATTGCCGAGCAGCGGGCGCAGCGCCGGGGGGATCGCGCCCTTGAGCTCGATGGTGAGGTAGGCGATGCACCGACGTGCATCCAGCACATAGGGGGCGACGATGGCCTGGGTCGGGCAGGCATCCATACAGGCACGGCAGGTTCCGCAGTGATTCCGGGCGGGCGGGTCCGGGGGCAACGGCAAATCGCAGTAAATCTCGCCCAGGAAGAACCAGGAGCCGGCCTGAGCGTTGATCAGGTTGGTATGCTTGCCGATCCAGCCCAGACCCGCCTTCTCGGCCAGGGGTTTTTCCAGCACGGGTGCGGAGTCCACAAACACCCGATACCCGAAGTCGCCGATCTCACCGCGAATGCGCTCCGCCAGCTGCCGCAGGCGGCGGCGGAGCACCTGGTGATAGTCCCGGCCCAAGGCATAGCGGGAGACGAAGGCGGTGGCGGGGTTCCTGAGCGCCGCCCAAGCGCGTTCCCCGGCCTCGGGCCGATAGTCCATGCGTGCCGAGATCACCCCTAAGGTGCCAGGGACCAACGATCCGGGCCGGCTGCGCTTGGTGCCGTGGCGCGCCAGATAGTCCATCTCGCCGTGCCGACCTTGGCGTAGCCAGGTTGCATGACGCCGCTCCGCAAGCCCGAGATCCGTGTCGGCGATGCCCACCTGTTGGAAGCCGAGCGCGCGGCCCCAGGCCTTGATGCGGAGTGCCAGCGATGCGTAATCGCGGGTGGCCGGTGGTGTGGTCGATGCGGGTCCGACCATGGGCTTATCCCTATCTCGTGCCGTGATATCTGGGAGACCAGGGAGTCGGATCGCTCAGATTCGGCTTCGGCTTTTTCTGCGTCGCCACCGCTTGCTCTGGCTTTCTCGACTTGACCGTTTTCCTTGCCTTGGCCTTGTCCTTAGCTTTTTGCGTTACCACCCCTCGCTTCGGTTTTCTCGACTCGGTTGTTTTCTTTGTCTTGGGCTTGCGCTTGGTTTTTACCCTAGGCCCCTGTCCTTTAGGCCGCTCAAGTGCCCCCACGCTCGGATCGAACGGCGACGGCGAGGCAGCTGCACTCGGTGTCGCCGACGGGACCATTGTGACGGGCTGCCTGGCCGGTAGCTCACTGCGGTGCTGCTCGAAGAGCTCCAGCAAGGGGCCGTCGGAAGCGGGTTCAGGTATCCTGGTCACCGCGGGTTGCTCGTTGGAAAACACGGAGGGTAGTCCCTCAGTGAATCGAGTTGGCCTGGCAGTCAGGGTCATGCCGACTCCCGTGTGCAAGCCCTGTTCCGCCGGTAACCCTTCTGAGCCCCCTCCGGATTCCGGCCCGACGCGGGCATGATCTTTTGCGCTTTCGTTCCCGCGATCAAGATTCAATGGGGGAGACCGAAGGCTTGTTCCCGCGGCGTCGGGTTGTGACGCCACAGCGGGAACAGCTTGCCCGGATATGGGCTGCGACGGCAGGCGGTTTGGTTGGAGCTGCGCGGGTGATCCCGGCTCAGGAGATACCGAATCACGCTCGGACAACAACTGCCAGATGCCAACCACTGCGAGAACCGCCAGGACAGGTAAAATCACGTCTTCCCAGTAAAAAGGACGCAACCGCGGGCCGGTAGAAGTGCGAGATTTTGGTTTCATGGCATGTGTCGCCGCGCAGAATCGACATGTGGCGGGTATAGAATAATCGAATGCCCCGAAAATACGATCTCCATACCCACTCGACGGCCTCCGATGGTACCTTAACGCCCCCGGAATTGGTTGCCCTTGCCGCGGCCAAGGGAGTGGAGGTCCTGGCCCTGACGGATCACGACACCCTGGAAGGCTTGGCCTCGGCCCGGACGGCCGCAGATGCCGCCGGCTTGATCCTGTCGCCCGGGGTTGAAATCTCGGTCACCTGGGGCGGGCGCACCATCCATATCATCGGTTTGGGGATCGACCTTCGGAACCAGGCGCTGTGCGCTGGCCTAGCGGAGCTGTCGGCGTATCGCCGCCGGCGGGCCGAAGCGATCGGCCAGCGCCTCGCCAAGGAAGGAATCGAGGGTGCGTTCGAGGGTGCTAGGGCCTTTTCCAATGGACGGCTGATCGGTCGCACCCATTTTGCCCGTTTTCTCGTGCAGCGGGGTTACGCCTCGGACGAGCGTGAGGTCTTCAAGCACTATCTGGTCAAGGGCAAGCCCGGCCATGTGGTGGGAGATTGGGCGAGTCTCGAGACCGCGGTGGGCTGGATCCGCGGCGCCGGAGGACAAGCGGTGATCGCCCACCCAGGACGCTATCATTTCACGCGCGCCAAGCTGCTGCGGCTTATCGGTGAGTTCACGGCGCTCGGCGGTGTGGGCATCGAGGTCGTCTCCGGCAGCCACACCCCGGACGAGTGCCTCCGCTTCGCCCGTTATGCCCAGGAGAACCGTCTGTTAGCCTCGGTGGGCTCCGATTTCCACGGGCCGGGAAACCCCTGGACCCAGCTCGGGGGTATGGCCCCGCTACCGAGCTTCTGCACACCCATCTGGGCCGACTGGGAGGAACAAAGGCTGTCCCGGTAGTGGTTAAGGTTTAAATGGAAACATCGCCACGAGCAGTGGGTTGGGCACACCACGAGCTGTACCCCCTCTCCCACCGAGGTGTCGCAAAAGTTCTATCGAACCACAGAGAAGGGCACAAGCCCAGGGCTACTGAATGCCCTTTAATGGCAAAGGACAGGGCAACTGAATGATAATCTCTGCTCAAACCAGCTCTTGTCGGTAAGCGAGTGGGGTCGGTTGGGCAACCTGTCCGACGCTTTGGAGTGCGCCGGCAGAGCGCTGCCTCTGAGTGGAGCCAAGCGGTGCGGATTAGTGGCGCGGTGGGTGCCGGGAATCGGCGGTGCGACGTTCCACCCGCAGCGCGGCGACGGCGCTTTGGTTGGCGGCCGGTCCTAATCCAAAGCGGCGTCGGGTTCGTGCCCATCGGGAAGCCAGTGCGAGTGGCCGATCACCGGAGCTCACCCCAGGACCGGGGTGTCCGGTTGCCGCCGCACTCCAAAAAGTCCGGTATCCATCCATGGCACAGTTTTTCGAAATCCATTCCCAAGATCCTCAACCGCGCCTGATTCGGCGCTCGGTGAACATCCTGCTGCAAGGGGGTGTGATCGTCTATCCCACCGACTCTTCCTACGCCCTGGGTTGTCGGATCGGTGACAAGCCGGCATTGGAGCGCATGCGTTCCATTCGCAATCTGGACCACCAGCACAATTTCACCCTGGTGTGTCGTGACCTCTCGGAGATCACGACCTACGCCCGCATCGACAACCAGGCCTTCCGATTGCTCAAGCGTCTTACCCCGGGTCCCTACACCTTCATCTATCAAGCGACCAAGCAGGTGCCGCGGCGTCTCCTGCACCCGCGGCGCAAGACCATCGGCATCCGGGTGCCGGACAATGTCATCTGCCGGACCCTGCTCGCGGAGCTGGGCCAACCCATCCTGAGCACCACCCTGATGTTGCCGGCGGATGACCGGCCCCTCACCGATCCCTACGAGATGCGCACACTGCTGGACCGGGAGGTGGAGCTGGTGATCGACGGCGGCTTCTGCGGCCTGGAGCCGACCACAGTAGTGGACATGGCCCAGGAGCCGCCGCTGGTGTTGCGGCAGGGCAAGGGCGATGCCTCCCGGTTCGACCGGGAATGAGCCTGTCTGGCCGGCTTCCGATTGACAACTAGGGTGGCTGTGCCCACCGTTCAACTGGTAGGTCGCAGCCCCCTGAGCTGCTGAGGCGGTTGGAAGTGGGCTACCGGTCTCCAGTCACCAGCTACCAGCCGCAGCCGGATGGCCAAGTGGGTCGAACCCCAACATGCTGATATCAGTAGGTTGGGCAAAGCCGGTAGGATGTGGTGAGCGCCTGCCTACCGCCCCAGGGATGGGGCAGGTAGGCAGCGAACCGCATCTTTGGACGGCGGCGTGCCCAACAAATCGGGTGGTGCTGGGCTACCTGCTTCGGCACCAAGGGTCCCCACTCCAAGCGCGTAGCCTCTTTTCTCTAGCTCCCACGCTCAGCGTGAGAGCAAGCCTTGTCCCGACGGAGGAGGGATCTGACGCTCCAGTGTCGATTAAGCGCCTCGGTAGGCTAACCGCCAACGCCTATCAGCACAGAGGAACTGCGTCCGCGGGAGCGGACAAGACGGCGTTCCCACGCTGGAGAGACTGTGAAAGAATTCGCACGGGCATCCGCCACGTGCGCTCCTGAGCTTCGGAAGCGCAAAAAACCATGCAGAGGCGCTTAATCGGCGGTGTCGGGGCCGCTGACTGCCGGAACCCGCGCTTGCGCTTGCCATGAACGGAAATAGCCAATAAAAAGTGAGACTTAGGTCTCATCCGGCCAGTTGCGCGACGGCCTGGACAGGCTTGGCCTGTTGGCGTCGGGCGCAAGACTCCCGGAACCCACCCATGCCGCGCCGGTTGACCACCCGCAAGAGGTCGTAGCCAAGTACCATCAGGCTCATCTCAGCGCGGACCTTGTGGAAGCTACGCACCAGGAAGTGGTCGCAGCCGAACCAGCGCTTGAGCATACCGAAGGGATGTTCGACCAAACCGGCGCGCTGACGCCTCCGCGGTGCGCCCTGATCGGCCATGGGTTGCCGCTGGGCCTCGACCAACGCCGCGTGCTCGCTGCGGTAAATGCGGCGCGCGCCGCCGGAGTCGGGCTGGCGCACCGCCTTCAGCGGGCAGGCTCGGCACTGACCGGCCAAGCGGCTGTAGCGGGTACGCTGGACGCCGTTCTTGTGGTGTGATTGACCACACCGAGGCAGCAACTCGCCGGCGGGGCAGATGTCGACATCAAGGGTACGGTTGTACGAGAACCGCTCGCCGCTGAGGTGGCCGTGGCCGGTAACTGCCTGGTGCTGATCCGGGATGGGGACCTAGACCGTGGCCCCAGCGCTTCGCAGGCAGTCAATTCGGCCTCACTGGAGTAGCCGGCATCGGCGACCGCGGTAAAGGTTCCACCCCGAGCACCGCCATGGTCTCCCGGCATTGACGGCTGAGCTGGTTCTGATCGTTGCCGGCGTTCGCGCTCTTCCCACGCTCCAGAGACTGTGAAAGTATTCGCTTTTTCCGAAAGCGGTGGGATGAAGTTACCATATTCCACGCTGAATTCCATATCACGTGGGACTGAGGAGAAAGATTTCCAGCTGGATTATGGAAATTATGTTGCTCTATCCCTGATGCTCTGAAAATCCGGTAATACTTTCACAGTCTCGGCGCGTGGGAACGAGAGAAAGCCCGAACGCGGTTGGTTTCGCTGACCTAGGCTTCAATCCGGGCGGGCAGGCGTGCGGCCTGGGCACGGGCGACGCCTGGCTTGTAACCTCTCGCCATCAATCTCAACCTCTCGGATCGAGCTCGACCGGGAGTTTACCCTCGCCACCACCAAGGGCGAATTCTTTTACAGTCTCTCCAGCGTGGGAACGAGCGCATTCGTCGTTTCTCCTCTTGTTTGTCGTCCAGTAACGCTTAACTTAATGGTATTGGAATGTGCCGGGCCCGACACACCACCGGAAGCCGGCGACTGGTAGCCGGCTGCGCCCGGGTCCCAGTCGGATTGAGGGTCCGAGTCTGATTGAGTATAGGAAAACTGGTCCGATCGCTTCGATTCAGGCATCCTAGGCAGGGAAAATACAGGAGTGCAGAAGATGAAGGCACGTGTCAAATGGGTCGAAGGCTTCACCATGCTGGGCGAATCCGGCAGCGGACACGCCCTGGTCATGGACGGTCCCCCGGAGCTCGGTGGCCGTAACCTGGGGGTGCGGCCCATGGAGCTGCTGCTCTTGGGCATGGGGGGATGCACCCAGTTCGATGTCCTGCTGATCTTGCGCAAGGCGCGCCAGCAGGTGACCGCATGCGTCGTCGAGCTGGAGGCCGAGCGGGCCACCGATGACCCCAAGGTGTTCACCCGTATCCATGCCCACTTTATCGTCAGTGGACACGACCTCAAGGAGCAACAGGTGGAACGGGCCATCCGCCTCAGCGCCCAAAAATACTGCTCGGCCTCCATCATGCTCGGCGCCACCGCCGAGATCAGCCACGACTTCGAGATCCGGGAGGTTTGAGTCGCGTACCATGATTGCAGGAGGATAATCGCATGACTAATCAAGAGCTGCTTAAACGGATCACCTGTGATCATGCGGTAATGGTGGACAAGCCCGTGATCAGAGGCACCCGATTGACAGTTGAATACATCCTGAATCTCTTGGCACAGGGTTCAACCGTGCAAGAAATCCGGCAGAGGCTCAGTTTAAAAATTTTATGCTTGGCCGCTCACTTTCCGGCCCATTTAACGCCAGGACGCAATGGCGCCACGACGCAAAGTTTCTTTGTTCTTTCTTTGCGTCTTGGCGTCCTTGCGTCCTGGCGTTTTTTCGCAATTTCCGTTTTTTCGCGAACTGAGCCACTACCAGAAATCCTTGACGAATACGAAGGTCTCCAAACAGAAGATATTCAAGCTTGTTTGCTCTTTGCGTCACTATCCTTGTCAAGCGCTGCGTTTATGCCGCTCGTAGCGGAATCGGCGTAGATGCGATTCTTGGTGGACGAGTGTACGGGTCCTGCTGTTGGCCGCTGGCTACGCGCAGAGTCCCACGAGGTCTTCTCGGTTGATGATGACATTCTCAGAAAAGCACATTCCGAGAATTGGATTCTGATTACAAATGACAAGGGGCTCTTTATGGATTCCGGACTGCCAACGATAATAGAAGGGTACCATCGGACGTTTTGGAGTGCCTGTCTGCCCCCAGGCAGGCGGCGGCAACCTGACCCCGATGCTTACCGGAACCTATAGCGCTCGGCATAAGCGGGGGGGCAGCCAAGTGGCACAATTCTGCCGCCGCTTTGGATTTGGCGATGTATCCGTTCCCAGCACAGGTGTTGCGGCCAGGGGAAAGCGCCGTCGCCGCGGCGCGGGTGGAACCTAAGTGCCCGGATTCCCGGCAAACGCCGCTGGTATCCCCCCGTGGCTGAGGTTCGATGCGGCCGCGCCGCTTTGCCGGCGCACTCCAAAGCAGTCCGGAATCCATAAAGAGCCATTTTAAATGGTTGGCGTAGAAGGGTTCATTATGCCCCGTTTCTTGATTTGATCCCCTCTCCCCGGCCCCCTCGCTGCGCTCGGGGCAGGCTCTCTCCCGGAGGGAGAGGAGGTGCTGCGTGTGGCGTGCCCAACATACTGCTATCGGCGACGTTTCCATTTAAACCTTAACCACTACCCAGCCGCTCATGGTGGTAGGTCGGGTTAGGCGCGTGCTTCGGTGCTCGGTTGCCGCATAGGATTTGGGTGCGCCGTAACCCGACACAGGATGCCGCAGGCTAGCCTTGGATGTCGGGTTACGGCGCGTTCAGCTTCGGTTGCCTACACCCGCATCGCAAGGCGCGCCTAACCCGACCTACAAGACGACCGCTGCTCACGGACTTGGTGCCGGCACGGGCTACGGGTGTCGAGGCCGTGCGGCCCGCTCGTTCCTGTCCTCCCGAAACTTCAAACCTACCAAACGCCACGGGTTCCACCGCAATAACAAACGCTGCCGGTGACGCTTAACTTAATGGCATTGGGCTCGGTGGATGTCGCGTCCGTCGCAAGCAGAGGTTATGAATCTCAAGGCTATCGATAACCTTTTGCAGGATCCGGTTTATCGTTGACCCCGAGCCGCTGCTCGTTCGAGACTGCGACGGGGCCTCGACCACCGCTTTTCCCTGACGATAGGGCCTCGTGACGACCGCCGGCCGCGAACCCGGAGTAATAACTCAGTATGTTCACCAAATGCTGGTTGAGGCTCACGCCTTCGGAATCGGCGGCTGCAGCGAGCGCACGGTGCAGGCTCTTCGCCAGCCGCAGCGTCACCCGACCGCTGTAGTCTTCGGCCGGAACCATTGCCGCAGGCATAGCAAGCCCTTTCTCCGCGCAGACCCCGGCAGTGGTCTCAATCGCATCCAGTGCAAGCCGGTAGGCCTCTTCAAAGGTCTCTCCGTACTCGACGAGATCCGGCAGTTCTTTCACCCGCGCCTCGTAGAGGATCTCACCCTCGAATTCGCCGCAACGAACCGTGATGTTGTAAGCGCGCGCATCAATGTTCATCTCTCGTCTCCAGGAAACTCAATAATTCAGACTTATACCGAAGCAACAGCTTACGGATCTGCTTCACATAGGCCGGCTTGATCTCAGGATTGCGACCATGGCCACAGGTGAAGCTTGCGGAGAAAAACCCCGCTATATTTTCGTGGAATACGATCTTGTGCCCCTGCTTCCTGCCGTCCCGCACCTCGAATCCCAGACCATCGAGAAGATCCACCATGTCCCGACAGCGCATTGCGGCCTTAGCGGACTCCAGGGTGTCGAGGAAGGCTTTGAAACGATCCTCGCTGTTCATATGACACTATATATAGTGTCTAATTTCATCTTTGTCAAGGTTTTTGCCCTCCTTAACTTTGAACCGCAAAGGCGCAATCGTGCTCACCGGCTATCACGCGGCCCGGTACTCCCCGCAACGGCTACCTCCGTCACCCGCTCCGCCCACTGCTCGAGCGCGTCCAGCAGGCTAAGCCGCTGCGGGTCTCCGGTCGCTTCCGCGCCTAGCTCGGTGAGGCGTTTCCGATATGTATCCAGGGTGATGCTACCGCCGGAACCGGGACCAGTCAGGCGTTGCGCACGGTAGGCGTCCCAAGCCTCCTGCTCCTTCGGCGTGAGGGTATGCGGCCAATTGCGGGCCCGGTAGCGCAACAGCATCTCGGGCAGGCGCAGATCCTCGAACGCGAACCGCGCTACTGCCAGTTCCTCGGGTCCAAGCCCACGCAGACGCGCCATCTCCCGGCGGTCGGCGTCGGGGAAGAAACCGCCGGAGTAGAGCATCAGATCCGGATCGGTCTCCGGCTCGAAGGTCGCCATCCTGTGGACCTGCTGTATTTTGTCCGCCAGTCCGGGTGTGGCTTTTAGATTCCGCGCATGACGTTCGACGACAGCGGTGTCGATTTGCCAGCGTTCGGCAGCCTCCGCCGTTAGGGTGTTCATAGGGGCCAGGATGGGACAACGGTTGATGTGGACTGTTTTCAGGGGAATCCGCGCCACGCCCTCGGGCAGGTCTTGGGCGCGGCTGAACAGGCGGCGGTGGAGCTCCTCGGGGCCCAGCTTCAGCAGGGGGTCCGGGGATTGGCGCAGATCGAAGCAGATGATGCCGTTCCGGTTGACCGGGTGCCGCGCCACCGGCAGCACGGGAGCGATACAGCCCAGCTCCGCCGGATAGCGGGCGGAGACATGGAGCAAGGGACTGCCCCGATCCAGCAGGTCCGCCGCCCGGTGTTTGGAACGCAACGACAGAGCATAGTCGAAGAGGCGTGGTTGACACGCCTTGAGCATTCGCGCCAGGTCGATAGTGGCACGCACATCCGCCAGGGCATCATGGGCATCCGCGTGCTCGATGCCGTTGGCGGCGGTCAGCTGTTCGAGCGCGAAGGATACGATTCCGTCCTCTCGCCGGGGCCACTCGATGCCCTCCGGGCGTAGGGCATGTGCGAGACGCAGGGCATCGATCAGGTCCCAGCGGGAGTTGCCGTTCTGCCACTCGCGGGCGTAGGGATCGAAGAAATTGCGGTAGAGAAGGTTGCGGGTGACCTCATCGTCGAAACGGATGCTGTTGTAGCCCACCCCACAGGTACCGGGCCACGCCAGCTCGCGCTGGACGGCATCCGCGAACTCGGCCTCGATCAGTCCCTCGCGCTCCGCCCGCTGGGGCGTAATGCCGGTGATGAGACAGGCCTCGGGATGGGGGAGCAGGTCGGGCGCCGGACGGCAGAAGAGGACCCGGGGCTCACCGACCGGATTCAGGTCCTCGTCGGTACGCAGACCGGCGAACTGGGCAGGACGGTCCCGCCGCGGATCGGGGCCCCAGGTCTCGTAGTCGTGCCAGTAGAAGCTATGGCTCACAAGGATGGGGGATAGGTGTCAGATCTTCTCCTTGATCCGCGCCGCTTTACCGGTACGGCCGCGCAGGTAGTAGAGTTTGGCCCGTCGCACCTTGCCCCGACGCTTGATCTGAACGCCGGCCACCGCGGGACTGTAGGTCTGAAAGACGCGCTCCACTCCCTCGCCGTGGGAGAGCTTGCGCACGGTAAAGGCCGAGTTGAAGCCGCGGTTGCGCTTGGCGATGCAAACGCCCTCGAAGGCCTGCAGACGCTCGCGGTTACCCTCTTTCACCTTGACCTGTACCACCAGGGTGTCACCGGGCGCGAAGTCCGGGACATCAGGGTTCATCTGTGCTCGCTCGAGCTCATCAATGATGTTCATAGTCCTCTCGCTCCTGTGCTCATTCAGCGTCCCGATGGGCCTGGATAAATGCATTCAACAGCGCCTTCTCTTCGGCACTCAATCCCCTGCGCTCCAGCAATTCCGGGCGCCGCAGCCAGGTACGCCCGAGGGCTTGCTGCAACCGCCAGCGGGCGATAGCCTGATGGTCGCCGCTCAACAGCACCTGGGGCACGCGCGCTCCCGCGACCGTCTCGGGGCGGGTGTAGTGCGGAAAATCCAGCAGGCCGTCGACGTAGGAGTCTTGCCGGGCCGAGTCCTTGTGCCCCAAGGTCCCCGGTAGGAGGCGCATCACCGCGTCCATGATCACCATGGCGGGCAGCTCGCCCCCGCTCACCACATAGTCGCCGATAGACCATTCCGCATCTACATAGCGCTCCACCAGCCGTTCGTCGATCCCTTCGTAGCGGCCGGCGATCAGGATCCAACCGGGTTTGGCGGCGATCTCCGCAAGCGTGTCCTGAACCAGGGTGCGGCCCTGGGGCGTCACATAGGCCACCTCACTGTCCGGGGCAGCGCGTTTGGCATCCTCGATGGCCGCCTGTAGCGGCTCCATCTTCATGACCATACCCGGCCCCCCGCCGTAGGGCCGGTCGTCCACCGTGCGGTGGGGGTCCCGCGTGTAATCCCTCGGGTTCCACAGATGCAGCTCCGCGCTACCCCGTTCCAGCGCGCGTCCGACCACACCTTGCCCGGCGAGGATCCGGAACAGATCCGGGAACAGGCTGATGACATCGAAACGCACAGCCCCCATCCTCGATCCTTAAAACTCCGGGTCCCAATCGACCCGAATCCGGCCCAGATCGAGATCCACCTCCTTGATGACCCGATCCCAGAGGAAGGGCAACCATCGCTCCCGATCCCCATTGACCACCAGCACGTCGTTGGCGGCGGTCGCGAACACCCGCTCGACCCGACCGAGGGGCCTAGCATCCAGGGTCTCGACGCTCAGCCCGACCAGGTCGGCCCAATAAAACTCATCGGCCCCAAGCCGCGGCAGCTGATCGCGGTGGATCCTGATCTCCGACCCCACCAAGGCCGCGGCCTGGTCCCTGTCCTCACAACCCTCCAACCGGGCTACCAGGCCCTTACCCTGGGGCTTACCTGCGGCCAGTCCCCGCGGTTTGTGCCCTGCACCGAGATACCAAGGTTGATAGGTCAGGATGTTGTCACGGGGCTCGGTCTCCGAGAAGACCTTCACCCAACCCCGTACACCGTAAAGGCCCGAGATGCGGCCCACCACCAGCAGCCCCGGTCGCGCCTGGTCCTCCATCCCAACGCCGGCTGAGCCCCGTCTATCCGGGTCAGGAAGCGGTCGGTCCCTCGGCCTCGGCAGGCTCCGCAGTGGACGGCATGGGTGGTGCGACGACCTCAGCGGGCTCGGCGGCCGATTCCTTCAGCAACTTGGCAACCCGCTCGGACGGCTGGGCCCCGCGGCCGATCCAATACTCGGCGCGCACCCGGTCGAGCCGCAGTCGCACCTCGCCGCCGGTCGCGATCGGATTGAAGAAGCCGATGCGTTCGATGTAGCGACCGTCACGCTTCAGGCGCCCGTCGGCAACGACGATCTGATAGAAGGGGCGTTTCTTAGCGCCACCCCGAGACAAGCGAATCGATACCATGTTCAGCCCTGATCCAAACAACCACGCGCAGTGTATGCAAACTGTTAATTATACATGAGTCAGACCCAAAGAATGCAAGCCCTGAACTAATTTGATCAGGGCCACCGAATAATACTCACTGCTAAAACAAGCGCTTGACCTGGAAGCGAGTCGGGTAGTTGGGCAAAAACCCTAGTACCCCGTTTCAGCAAAATTTTCCGGTAAAACCAGTCTCTGTCATCTCGACCGAAAGGAGAGATCCTTGTCCCGAGCGTAGCGAGGGATCTTTGATGGTGAGACAACCACAAAGTCATAAGATCCCTCCTTCGTCAGGACAAGGATTTCTCGCTTCGCTCGAAATGAAAACCAGCAAAATTGGATGAAACTGGGTGCTAGGATACGGTGAGCGTCTGCCTACCGCTCCAGGAGGGTATCGCAAAAGGCACTGATCTTAACCCTTTGAGCCCCTCTCCTCGGCCCCCTCGCTGCGCTCGGGGCAGGCTCTCTCCCGCCGGGAGAGGGGCTTTTGCGGCACCCTCGTGGGGAGAGGGGCTTTGAGAGCTCGTAGGGCGGGTCAGGCGCGTGCGCCAAGCGCCGCGCTTGCCGCGGCGGTGAGCGCGCCGTCACCCGCCGGATGGCGGCCTGTAGGTCGGGTCAGACCAAGCCCCGTCCCGACGCAGGAGGGAGCCTGGCCGCCACCCGCCAGATGTGGCTGACATGCGGCGGATGGCGCAAGCTTATCCGCCCTACGCGGGCTTAATGACATTGGCTTGTCCGGTAGCCTCAACCGGTAGCTTCAAAATCAGGCTCCGGTGGACACCCAGCGCCTCCGCCAACGCCTGCTTGCACCCGAAGAGCTGAATCGCCTCCGCCTTGGTCATGCCTGCTGCCCGCGGAATATGAATATATTCACACCTGGTATAGCATACGGACCGATCGCTCAAGTAGTTTTTGAGTATGAACACATTCGGCGATCGGGTTGCCGCCGCGGTAGTGGTTAAGGTTTAAATGGAAACAGCGCCACTAGCAGGGTGTTGGGCACGCCACAAGTTGCACTCTCTCTCCCTCCGGGAGAGGGTCGGGGAGAGGGGATCAAATAAAAAAATGGGGCGGGGTTAATGAACTGCTCCACGCTAACCCTTTAAAAATTTACCATTACCGCCGCCGCAAGGGAACGGGTAAATAGGATCAGATCGACCGGCCTTCCGGTATCCGCTCATCTCGCGACTATACAGCGCAGCAACGAGTACGACGCCTGTCGTCGGCAATAGGAGTAAAAAACCATGGGCACAATCGCCTCAAACGATGAATTCGATCAGGTGGAGCCGGTTTTGGATGCCCTGTGCGAGCTGGCGTATGAACTCGTGGAAGCACCCGTTGCCATCTGGGTCAAGAATACCGAAGGAGGCGCCATCGTCCCCCGCGGCCAGGCAGGGCTGGAGCAGAAAGTCTTGACTGAGGCCACCGCCGAGGTCGGAGACGACAGCCTGGTTGCCAGGGTCATCGCGAGCGGACAGGAGGAGACTATTTCGGACCTCCGCCGAGATCCGGTATTGGCTCGCTGCCGATCGCTCACAGCCGGCGATCGGCTCGGTCTGGTCGCCTTCCCGGCGCGCTGGCGGTCGGAGACCCTGGGCGTAATCGGGCTGTTTGTCCCAAAATCGAACGATCTACCAAACAGTCTCGGTCAATCCGTACGCCAACAGTTGACCAGGATAAGTATTCTCGTCGGAGAGCATGCCGGTCGGGTGCGACGAGCGCAGTTGCTTGCAACGGCCACCCGCGCCGTCGCCAAATCGCTAGATCTCGACGAGGCAATGCGTACTATCGTCGGGGCTGCCCGGAACTTGACCGATTGTGATGCCAGTGTCCTCTGGCTACTGGATAGCCGGACAAACCAGTTCACACTCGGTGCCCGTTCTGCGGACGCGGACTGGCCTACCAGCAGGCCCCGAGAAAAGGGTGGTTTGACCCGCGCCATCCTCGGTCGAGGCGAGCCTATTCGGATCGATGATGCGAGCAGAGACGAGCGGGTCCGTGAGGAGCTGGTGAAGGCAGGGATAGGCTCCCTGGTCGGAGTACCGATCAAGCGACAAGCCAAGACCATCGGGGTCTTGTTCGTCAACTCCCTGGAACGAGCCCGCTTCACCCCGGGCGATGTCTACCTACTGGAGGCCGTCGCCGGACAGGTCTCCGCCGGCCTGGGTTGGGCCAGCCGGTTGCTGGCACCGATGGACCAGGTGGAGCAGGCCATCGCCCGACTCTTCACCCTGGAAGACACCCTAGGCGGCCTTTGTGAGCGGATCCGGACCGAGACGGGCTTCGACTATGTGGCGGTGCAGCTGGTGCGTCCCGAGGAGCGTACCATCGAGACGGTCTTTGGCACCGGTGATATGGATTGGACCGGAATCGCCAAGCATTCCATGGATACCCTGGAGGAGCTAAGAAATATCCAGGTGGATGTGGTGCGCAGCCATCCTCGACGCATCGAGATAATCCATGGCCCGGATCCCCGCTTCGATGCCTGGATTTATCAGCATTGGCACCATAAGAACTATGTGCGGGCCTGGGTCCCCATGTTGTTGGTGTGGGATAGATCGGGACGATTGGTGGCGGACTGGTGGCGGGATGCCCACTGGCAGGAAGGTCCCGAAACGCTGCTACCGGAAGATGGATGGCGGTATGCCTTGGAGCTGGGGGCCAACATCGAGAAGGATTACCCACGGGTCTATGCCCTGGGCACCCTGGATGCAGGCTACAAGGACCCCGATAAACGCATTACCCCTGCGCAGGCGCGGCGATTGGCAGATCTGGTGAGCGCGGGCGCCCCCGAGGTCCGTGCTACCCAGCTACCCAGTGTACTCGAGACCGTGGCCGACGGGCTCCGGCATATCCTCCGGGCAGATGCGGCCAGCCTCCACTTCTCCTATTCCCCGAACCCGACCCGCCCGAAGAGATTCACCTACGAGGTAGCCGCCGGCGATCACGGCCTGCGGTTTTTCCACCGAGCCAAGCCTGACCACCACCGTCTGGGCCATGAGGCCATCGAGCACAGGCAACCCAGGTTCGTGCCGGACGAGAGTCGTGGCGAGAAAGACGACGCCCTCAAGGAGCTGGCACCGAACCTCTATGAGAAGGGAGTCAAGGCGATTGCTGCCTTTCCCTTGGTGGTGGATAGGCGCAAGAGTATCCTCTATGTCTATTTCCACACCCATCACCGTTTTACCGAGGACGAGATCCGGTGGGGCGAGACCTTCTCCCACAAGGCGGAGAATGCCATCCGCAATGCTACCCGGGAGCTACGGGGTCGTGACCAGGCCCGCTATCTCGCCAACATGCACAACATCGCTCATATGATGGTGACGACAGCCAAGTCGGACCGACTCTTGAAGGATATCGCCGGCTATGCCGCCAATATCCTGGCGGCCGATGTGGTGACCATCTATGAATACCTGGAGTCGAAACAACAGTTCTCCTCTCCACCGGCTCAGGCAGGGCGGCTGATCCATAGCGGGGCGGCTGATAAGATCGTCCCGGAGGAGGCGGCCCGGATCATCAAGGAGGGGAAGCCTCACTACATCCAAGACTGCTCGGAGGATTCACAGGAAAAGGATGGTTTCGTAGTCCGGGAAAGGATCAAATCCCGCATCCTCTGTCCACTGCAGGACCGGGACAAGATGGTTGGGGTGATGTTTGTCAACTACCGTAGCCCGCGGCGCTTCAGTACGGAAGACAGGCAAGTCCTGGTGCCAACCCTAACGGCAGCGGCCGCTCTGACCATCCGGGCCACCCGTAACCAGGAGCAAATTAAACAGGACTTGCGCCGAAAGACCAGGGAACAAGAAGCCCTGCGGCGGGTAGATCAGGCAATCGTCACTAGTGCACCTAACAACCGGCAAGTCATGGATCTGATCCTCAAGGAAGCCATGGATATCACAGGTGCCAAGGCTGGCTTTTTTTTCCAATGTAATCGTCGGAAAGAAAGGCTCGAGCTGGTCGCCCAGCATGGGCTGCCGGAAGACAGCCGGTATCATGGCCAGAGCTTATCCGAGGGTATTGTTGGACTAGTGGCCCGGACAAGAAAGCCTGTCCTGGCCGAGGATGTCACGGATCCTAAATGGCAGGGTATCTATTACCGAGTCCTACCCGAGACCCGGGCCAAGCTCGCCGTCCCCTTACAGGATAAAGATGGCCTATGGGGGGTACTCAATATGGAGCACCCGGAACCAGGCGCCTTCGGAGAGGACGATCTTGGCCTGCTAGAGGCCTTCGCCATCCAGGCGATGATCGCCATACACAGCGTGAATCTCTATAAACGGCTCGAACGCCAGATATGGCCCCTGCGTTCCCTGAGCACTATTCATTCTCGCATCCAGGATCCCCGGCATGACCTCTACACTATCTTACGGCTGTTGTTGACCGGGGTGACGGCGAGCGCCGGGCTAGGCTTCAGCCGCGCCCTACTATTCTTGAATGATGAAGGGAAAGATGCGGTCTGCGGCAGGATGGCAATTGGAGCCAAGACACAACAGGAGGCGGACAACATTTGGGAAGATCTTAAGGCCCAAGAAAAGCAACTCCCGAATGACTCTAAGGATAAGCTCGACTGGTATCTGGAACGGGCCGAGCAGTTCCAAGCCGAGCTCCGTGCAGAAAAAGCGCACGACCATCCGTTGAATCGGGCAACTAAAAGGCAACGGTTTTGCACGCAGGAATTAGGCGGCGCCTTCCATCGCTGCCTTGACGAGCGGAGATCGGTCATCGTAAAAGACGGCGCGTTGGACCAATTCCGTGCAATCCTCCAGGAGATCACCGACACCGACGAAGAAAAAGGAACATTCGCCTGTGTCCCCTTAGTGGGTCGCACCAAAACGGAAGGGGTCTTGGTGGTGGATTATCGGTTTCAGATGGAAGATCGGGAAATCGACGATATGGATCGGATCAGCCTGGATACCTACGCCGGGGTAGCGGCCATGGCAATCGAGAACCTGAATCTGCGTAAAGAACGAGAGAACACCTGGCGGGATTCCGCTTGGCAGGATATCGCCCGCCAAGCCGCACACAGTATCGGCAACCGGATCGCCCAAGCCGAGGGATCGGCCTTTATCCTGCAAAGCTCGCTGGGAGACGCGGTCGGCAATGACCATAAGGTTTTGTTCGGCCGGCTTCAGGAGGCATTCGAGACAAGCAAGGCGTTGCTCACCCGCTGGCGCAATCTGTTGAAACCCACCCAACCCGATCGGCAACAGTTGGACCTAGGGGATCTGCTGGCGAGGGTTGAGCGAGAAAATTGTGACCGACTCGGGGGGATACGCCTCACCATCGACTCTCCTGAACCGTCCATGGCGCTCATGGGTGACCGACTGTTGCTCACGGATGCCTTCGCGGAGCTGATCAAAAACGCGCTGGAGGGCATGGAAAACGGGCAGGTGACCGATCCCTACATCGCGATCCGAACCCACCGAGAAGAGAGCGGCGACTGGCTACGGATCGAGGTGGTCAATCCAGGTCCCGGAATCCCTGAACAACACAAGCAATCGATCTTCGAGCCCTTTTCGACCACCAAGGGTGGGCAGCGAGGGCTGGGGCTGGCAACCATCAAACAATCCATCGAGGCCCATGGGGGTACCATCGAGGAAACGGGCACACCAGACGAAACCGCCCGTTTCGTCATCCGTCTGCCCTTGTTGAACACCGGGCTTCCAAACGACTAGGAGGTAAAACAATCATGTCAGAAACTCAAACATTGGTGGTGGACGACGAATCTGAACTTCTTGATCAATTGAAGTTCGTTGCATCCAAGACTACCGGAGGCCAGATATCGACGGCGGCGAGCGCCATGGAGGCCATCCGGTTGATCGAGGAGAAGGATTTCGATCTGGTTATTACCGACCTGCGCATGGAGAAAGACGAGGCCGGGCTGGAGGTAATCGAGGCGGCCAGGGAAAAGGATCTCTGGACCCAGATAATCCTGATAACCGCATATTACCAAGAGGAGGAGGCAGCCGGGACGATTGCCGAAGGTGCTTACGACTATGTCCTCCGAACCGACCCCGGCAACTATCTCCAGCGATTGCAAGGGCTGATTCCGGAGGCCCTGGAATATCGCCGGCAGAAACAGAAGGAAGAGGCAGAATGAGGCAAACGCCCAGGTCGAAACTTGCTAGGGGAGAGATCGGATGTCGGTATTGAAAAAAATTTTCCAGGTGATTAAAGATCCATTCCTAGGCTTTCTGCTCATCTTGGTCCTGTCGATACTCGGGGTGATCTGGTTGTTTCTCAAGTATGGGGAGAAGCTTCCTCTACCCTATACCTACATTACATTCATTGTCGCGGTTGGGGTAGCTGCGGTGTTGGGAGCATGGGTTCACCTTGCCGGCGTTCGGCAGGAGAGAGACAGCCTTTTGGAAGAAAGGGAGAGGGATAACCTCCTTGCTGTCGTTCAGCGGGAAAGGGATGAGCTCTTGAAAGCTAGGAAAAAGCTAGCGAAGAATTTGCGGAATGCGAGGGACGATTATCAACGTTGCCAGGAATTGCTTGACAAACACAGAGCTTGAACTCGACCACCGAAGATGGGCAGAGAGGGTTGGGGCCGGCAAGCATCGAACAGCACTATCATGGTACACAAGGGTACGCTCGGGGAGATGGGCACGCCGGGCGCAACCACTGTTTCGTCATTGAACACCGGGTTTCCAAACCATAGGAGGTGAAATCATCATGTCAGAGATTCGCACACTGGTCGTCGACGACGAGCCCGAGCTCCTTGAACAACTGAAGTTCATCGCATCCAGAGCTACCGGGGGCCAGATATCGACGGCGGCGAGCGCCAAAGAAGCCCTCCGGCTGATTGATGAGAAAGATTTCGATCTGGTTATCACCGACCTGCGCATGGAGACAAACGAAGCTGGCCTGGAGGTAATCAATGCAGCAAGGAAAAAAGATCTCTGGACCCAGGTGATCCTGGTAACCGCCTATGCGGCGCCCGAGATGATTGCCAAAGGTGCTTACGACTATGTTTCCCGAACCATGGGTAACTATCTCCAGCGCCTACAAAAGTTAATTCCGGAGGCGTTGGAACGGCGGTGGCGGAAGCAGAAGGAAGAGGCAGACGCGAATGTTGAAATTTGCTAGGGGAGAGAGATCGAATGGCTGAACAAGGTAACGAAGAAAAGAAGACGATTCAGTTCTCAGTTAACTTGCCAAAGTCCCTGATCGGTTTGGGATCAGAACTTGTCCAGGTGCTTAAAGGTTCGTTCCTGGTCTTTTTGATCGTCTTGGCCCTGTCGATACCTGGAACCTTTTGGTTGCTTCCCAAGTACATGGAACAGCGTCCCATACTCTATATCTATATTGCCGTGCTTGGGGTATCCGCAGTGTTGGGAATGTGGGCCTACCTTGCTACCGTTCGGCAGAACAGCCTCTTTGCTACTGTTCGGCAGGAAAGGGATAGCCTTCGGCAAGAGAGGGAGAAGGATAGCCTCCTTGCTAACGTTCTGCGGGAAAAGGATGACCTCTTGGTAGAGAGAGATAAATTGGTGAAGGATTTGCAGGACGCCAGGGACGATCATCAACGTTGCGAGGACAACCTTCGATGTTGCCTGGAAGGGCTTACCAAGCGCGATCCTCAACCAAGACTCAAGTGACCACACATGAAAAAAAGGCATCGCGTTCGCGACAGTAGAATTTTGAGTGGATTGGACACCAATGCCATTAAGTTAAGTTTTGTAGGTCGGGTTAGGCGCGCCTTGCGATGCAGGCGTGGACAACCGAGGCTGAACGCGCCGTAACCCGACATCCCAGGCTGGCTCCCATCATCGTCTGTCGGGTTACGGCGCGCCCCAATCCTGTGACCCAACCGAACACCGAAGCACGCGCCTAACCCGACCTACCACGACCAGCGGCCGGCAGCTAACTTAATGGCATTGGATTGGACACTGCCTGCACGGTAGGGAACAAGGAACCAATCACCCGCGCCGAATCAAGTACAGACATCATCCTGGTCCTGTCCCGCCTGCCCGCCGCTGTATAGGACCCTGAGTCCGGTGTGTAGGGTTCATTATGGCTTCTGACCACGGAATAGAAGGTAGGTTGGGCAAAGGCGCGCACTGTCGAGTGTGCTTGCCGTCTCGATGTCTACAAAGACACGGACGAGGACTGGCCCACCTGGATGACCCGGCAGCTTATCGAGGCAGATACCGTCCTGTGTGTAGTTACCGAGACCTACAAGAAACGCTTTAACGGCCGGGAGCTGCCCGATGTCGGGCTGGGCGTCGGCTGGGAGGCCGGGCTGACCCGGCGTCTGCTCTACGCGCAAAAGCTGCACAATGATCGCATCTTTCCGATCTGCTTCGAGCCTTCAGACAAGCGGCACATCCCACTCGAGCTCGTGGGATACGACTATTTCCTACTCGAGGGACCGGACGGCTACGAATCCCTGCTGCGCAAGCTCCTGAATCGCCCGCGCTACGAGCTACCCCAACCCGGCCCGGCGCCGGAACTGCCGACCCAAACGACCGAACCCCTGTTCGACCGGCTTGGCGGGTCCGGGCCGGTCGAACCGAGCACACCAGCGGCCGGTCCGCCACCTAGGGCTCCCCTCCCCCAACGGATTGCTCTTTCCCGCTTGCTCGATCTGGGTGTCGCCAGTCGCTTCGAGGAGCTGGTAGGACGTGAGAAAGAACATCGAATCCTGGACCAGGCCTGGCATGACCGGGATACCCACATCCTGATCTTTGTCGCCGCAGGCGGGGTGGGCAAGACTTCTCTGATTACGGACTGGATGACGGGTTTCGTCCACAACCGTTGGCAGGGCGTGGATGCCTTCTTCGACTGGTCCTTCTACAGCCAGGGCACCCGGGACCAAGGCGCGGCCAACAGCGGTCAATTCCTGGATGCCGCGCTCCGGCACTTCGGCGAGACGGCACTGGCCGACAGCCCAGCCCCCGCCGATACCAAAGCCGAGCGGCTGGCCGAGCGCCTGGCGGAGGCCCGGACCCTGCTCCTGCTGGACGGCGTCGAGCCCCTGCAGCATCCCCCACACGCGGGCGGGCTGGCGGGCCGGCTCAAGGACCGGGGCCTGGAGCGACTCCTCAAGCGCCTGGCCCAACTGCCGAGTGCAGGTGGCCTCTGTGTCCTCACCAGCCGGTTGGCCCTGGTGGATCTGAATCCCTTCCATGGCCGGGGCGTGCGGGAAGAGGTGCTCGACAACCTGTCCGCGCGGGCCGCCGCCCGCCTGCTGCACCGGGCCGGCGCCAGCCAAGCCGGCGCCGCCGAGATCGATCCCGACCAGGCCCCCGACGACCGGGAGCTGCGCGAAGCGGCACGGGAGCTGGACGGCCATGCCCTGGCCATCCAACTGCTGGGAGGCTATCTCAAGCACGCCCAAGGCGGGGACATCCGCCGCCGCGACCGTTTGGATTGGTCCCGAGCCTTCGACCGGGAACAGGAGGGCCATGTCGGGTCCCTGATGGGTGCCTATGAGCATTGGTTCGAGCACCAGGGCGAGTTCGGTCGTCGTCAACTGGCCGTCCTGCGCCTGCTCGGCTGCTTCGACCGCCCGGCCCGCCTGGAGCTATTGGACGCCCTGCGGACCGCCCCGGCCATCCCCGGCCTCACCGAGCCCCTGTTCGGACCCAACGGGGGGCTGGACACGGAAGATTGGAACCGGGTACTCACAAGCTTGGCCGAGGACCACCGGCTGATTTCGGTCCGGCACACCGGGGGCCGGATCGAGCAGGTCGATACCCATCCCCTGATCCGCGCCTGGTTCGATCACCGGCTACAACAAGGGAATCAAGCCGCCTGGATCGAAGGCCACCGGCGCCTGTACCAACATCTATGCGAGACCACCGAGTATCGGCCCGACAGTCTGGAGGGCTTGCAACCCCTGTATCAGGCCGTAATGCACGGCTGTCAGGCCGGACTGTATGAGCAGGCCCTGTACGATATTTACGTCGATCGCATCCTGCGGGGCACCGGGCATGACGGCTTCTACAGTACGAGCAAGCTCGGGGCGGTCGGCGCGGATCTGGGCGCGGTGGCCTGCTTCTTCGATCGGCTCTGGGACCGACCCTCGCCCAATCTCTCGGCGGACCAGGCTTGGCTGCTCAACCAAGCGGCCGTTCGTCTGCGCGCCCTAGGCCGGCTGGCCGAAGCACTGGAGCCCATGCGAGCAGGATTGGAGATGCGTATCGAGCAGAAAGTTTGGAAGTCTGCCGCACGCATCGCCAGCAATCTGAGTGAGCTGGAGCTGACACTGGGCGATCTGGCCGCCGCCATTGTCGATGCCGAGCGGTCAGTCAGCTTTGCCGATCGCAGCCAGAACGCCTTCCAGCGAATGGTTAGACGCACGACCCAGGCCAATGCATTGCAGCAGGCGGGCCAAACGGATCAGAGCCGGCGCCTGTTCGCCGAGGCCGAAACCATGCAGGCCGAGCAACACCCACAGTATCCCCGCCTCTACTCGCTGTCGGGCTTCCAGTATTGCGATCTGCTGCTGGCCGATGCCGAATGCGCCGCCTGGCGGCGGACACTCGACCCCCAGGCCCAAATCCCGGATCTCGCTGATCTGCAAAACATCTGTCATCAAACTGCCGAGCGAGCTACGGAAGCACTCCGAATAGCAGAGCGCCATAACTGGCTTCTCGACATCGCACTAGACCAGCTCACCTTGGGCCGTGTAGCGGTCTATCAGGCACTCCTGACCCTGGCGGATGGGGGGCACAAGGGCGCAGTAGAGCCGGACCTATCCGGGATCCACATTTCCCCAGTCGCTATCGACCAGTTGACCACAGCAGTCGATGGTATCCGCGAGTCGGGTAACATGGACGACCTCCCCCGCGGCCTGCTCAGCCGGGCCTGGCAGCGGTGGTTGACAGGCGATGGTCCCGATTCCAGGAAAGGCGCCGTGGCGGATCTGGATGAGGCCTGGGAGATCGCCGAACGCGGATCCATGCCCCTCTATCAGGCGGATATTCTCCTCACCCGCGTCCGGCTGTTCGGACGAAGCAAGGACTACCCCTGGGACTCGGCGCGGGACGACCTCACCGAGGCCCGCCAGCTGATCCAAAAACACGGCTACCACCGCCGCGACCGCGAGCTCGCCGACACCAAGGCCGCCTTCCAAGCGAACGGGGTCATAGGGAACGGGGTCAGGTCTTGATCCGTGACCCTTGAAGGCACAGGTCAAGACCTGACCCCTTTCCGCTGATTTTATTGGTTTTCAGTTGGAAAACTGCAGCTTTCGGTCGTTTCGTACCAAACCATCGATTCTCTTTAGGTTCCTTAAGCCCCTTATTTTTTGCCGCAAATGAACGCAAATCGACGCAAATTTAAGACCTGATCTTCATTTGCGTTCATTCGCGTTCATTTGCGGCTGAATTCTCCGGCGGGAAGTTAAGACTAAGGCACCTTGATTTCGCGCTCGTTCCCACGCTCCAGCGTGGGAACGCCATCTTGTCCGCTCCTGCGGACGCAGCTCCTCTGTACTGATAGGCGTTGGCTGTTAGCCTACCGAGACGCTTAATCGACGCTGGAGCGTCAGATCCCTCCTCCGTCGGGACCAGGTTTGCTCCCACGCTGGAGCGTGGGGAGCCAGCCGAAAGCCGGGAGCGCCGGCATCCTGCCGGCGACTATTTGCCGCCAGGATGGCGGCGCTCCTGTAGCGGCGTGCCCAACATTCGGTGTTGGGCATGGACCATCCCTGGCCCTTTGCCCAACCTACAAACTAAAAATCAACCTATTGATTTCAAAGCGGTAGGCTGGGTCGAGGGACTAAACTCAAGCAAACCCGGCCTGCCCCTAAAAGCTGATTGGCTTGCTGGGTTTCGTTCCTCAACCCAGCCTACGGCCCTTTTTTTAGACAGCCTTTAAGCGTCACCGGTCGCCAAAGTAAGCGAAAAAACTACGAATCACGCCAATCCTCGCGAAATGTCATCCCGAACCGAAGGGAGGGATCTTCTTCGCGCACTTCGTCGTTTTCTCTTCCGCCACCCACCAGCCGCGGTCGCCGGGGCAACCACAGCCCGTAGGGCGGGTCAGGCGCGTGCGCCAGGCGCCGCGATTGCCGCAGCGGTGGGCGCGCCGTCACCCGCCGGATGGCGGCGGGTGGCAGCCCATAGATCGGGTCAGGCCAGGCCCCGTCCCGACGCAGGAGGGAGCCTGGCCACCACCCGCCGGAGGTGGCTGGCATCCGGCGGATGGCGCAAGCTTATCCACCCTACGCGGGCTCGATCGGACCGATCAGCCAAGCGTATTGCACACCATAACGGGCGTACAGCGGCAGTTTGACCTCGCGATCCATACTTGCCGTGGACGGAGACAGGATCTCGCATATCCAGTCAGGGACTACCTCGAATACGGGTGTTTTTCCCCTTCACTTTCACTAAAAAAATTTATCCTATACTAAAAAAATACTATTACCTATTTAAGAAATTATTGGTAGGATTACACTTAAAATAATAAAGGGTAAGGCTATGAACACTTCAGAGATTATGCAGCAACTCCGCGCGCTGTTGGCAACCAGAATGCCACAGGTAACCATACCTCCAGGCGAGGCATTCGAAACCGCCCCTATTGCAAAAACACTCGGTATGGATTCCCTGGAAATCGTCCGTTTAGTCGTTGCTCTGGAAACCCACTTTGCCGTCGAGCTGTCGGACTCGGAATTAGTTCGTGTACGGACCTTCGGTGACCTGGCAAACGCCATTGCCCAAGCACCGGCTTGCGCTACGGAGGAAGTTCCAGGTTCAATGCCATTAAGTTAAGTTTTGTAGGTCGGGTTAGGCGCGCCTTGCGATGCGGGCGTGGACAACCGAGGCTGAACGCGCCGTAACCCGACATCCCAGGCTGGCTCCCATCATCGTCTGTCGGGTTACGGCGCGCCTCAATCCTGTGACCCAACCGAACACCGAAGCACGCGCCTAACCCGACCTACCACGACCAGCGGCCGGCAGCTAACTTAATGGCATTGACTTTCAGGTAAAGAGTAAACCCGGAATGGAAAGCGAAGTTCTCCTAATCACCGACCGGGGGCGTTGTATCAGGTGTTCTTCCTGTGCTTCGCTGGCTCCGGGCTGTTTTCTGGTTGAGGAAGAAGGTAGCCGCGTCATCCGACAACCTGCGTCTGACGATGAGCGGTCTTGCTGCCAAGAAGCCGTGTTGAATTGTCCGGCTCAGATCATAGCGATCATTTGATCCATATGACTGCTACTGCTATGCCGGAGACGAGAGTCAGGCTGAGGCGAAGGGACCGGGAGCAACTTTTACGCGACGCCTGGCTGCGTCATGACGCGCTATGGTTTGGTTATGTCTCTGAGCACCTGGATGACAAGCTCGTCAATGTAGGCAACCGGATGATCGTAGAGCGCCTGGCCGAATACGAAATGCTGTCGTTGATGCGCAAGCTGCGCCTATGGCCGGGAAATGGGGATGCCGCAACCCTGAAGGCGCTCTTTGAAATTGGTATCGATCTCTATCAAACCCGTTACTCGCCGGTGGAGATCGAACTGCTCCCTGGTAACTGCTTGGGTGTTTCCATGCATGACTGTTGGGCCTGTAAGGCCGTGCGTGAGGCCGGCCGGTTGGATCGCTATCGGTGCGGCCCTTGGGCACGTCTGAAAGGATGGCTCAAGGCGGTAGGCATAATCCCTAAACTGAAGCCGGATCCCGGGCTCTGTCTGGCGTTGCAAGAGCAAGGGGCGGAAGAGGTATGTCGGGTGGAGGTAGCCATTCCTTTAAGTTAGCTGCCAGCCGCTGATGGTGGTAGGTCGGGTTAGGCGCATGCTTCGGTGTTCGGTTGGGCCACAGGATTGGGGCGCGCCGTAACCCGACAGACGATGATGGGAGCCAACCTGGGATGTCGGGTTACGGCGCGTTCAACCTCGGTTGCCCACGCCCGCATCGCAAGGCGCGCCTAACCCGACCTACAAAACTTAACTTAATGGCATTGCCACATGACCCCCCGCGCGGCCTGCACGCATGGCCTCGCGTTAAGTGTCGGTTGGGTCAGGCGCGCGGTTCGATCCCGAAGCCCAGTGACAGGGCTGAACGCGCCCTAACCCAACACGCCGGACTGGTCCCGACGCAGGAGGGATCTTTTCCCACAACCAACGCCAAATAACCCCGGACCGCGCCCGGACCGGCACGCCGCCGAACGCGGCGTAACGCAACAGGACACGAGGATCCGTTTTAACCAAACAGCTTCTCAGGTTTAACTTCCATAGGAGGACTCAAGATGTCATTGGCTCAAAAGAGTGTAATCAGTAACCGGACGGCAAGCAAAGGTGTCATTGGGAGCATGCTGCAGGATTTTCGCTTTTTTGATCTCTATTACCAGGCGGAGACCATTCGCTGGAAATTCGACGAAATCGCATGGAGCCGAATTGCCAGGGATAGGACCACACCACAATTGCTCGAACACGTAAAGAGCGTGGTTAATGTCGAATTCACCACATTCCCCGGTGCAATGAACTTTTTCCGGGAGTTTTCGGATGATATGGACTTCACTCAGTGGGTAACTGTTTGGCTGTACGAGGAGACCCGTCATCCCCATATCCTGATGCGTTGGTTGTCCCACTTCGACGTGTATTTCGACGCCTCCGAGATGGCCGAACGGCGGGAGATTTACCCGCTCGGCCAGTCGCGCGTGGGCACGCTGAGCATGAATATCATCTCGGAAATGCGCGCCGCATCTTGGTATCTCGACCTGGCAGCAGCGGTGGATGAACCCGTCCTGAAGGATATATGCATGAAGCTCTCCGCGGATGAATCACGTCATGCGGCCGGGTTTTACACTTATGCGAAAAAATACATCGAGGGTTCCGCTGATCCTGATCTCGAACGACAGCGGGCCCTTGAGATGTTGTACGTGTGGTTAAACAGTGAGACCGAGAACAAGCACCCCGCGGGTTATTTCTTCGACCATACCAACAACCAAGCGGGCTTGACGGATACGACCATTACCTACTCCAGTCCGGAGGTAGTCGACAATCGCATCTGCCATATGTTCGGTCAACTGACCGGGGTACCGCTGAAGACGAAGACCGAAATCAAGCGGTTCATTCGTCACTTCTACCAAAAGACGAGTGCCATGATATGAGTGGAGAGCATTCCGCATTGAGCCCCATCGCCCGTTGTCTGCGTCCACCACCGCCGGATGCCGGCGTAGTGGTCGGGGGCATCTACCGATACGGTGACGGCGTCAGGGCAGACTTTCTGGCTCCACATGAATATCAGGGACACCCAGGGATCGTGCACGGCGGCGTTTCTGCCATGTTGTTGGATGAGGTCATGGGCTATGCTGTCGTGGCCAATCAAGCCACGCATGCAATCACCCAGAGATTGCGTATCACTTATATTTCACCCGTTCCGACGGGAGAAAATCATTACCTGCAAGCGCAGCTGGAGTCGTTCGAAGGGGACTTTGGTGTGGTGTTGGGTAACATCTTTAATCAGGAAGGGGAATTACTGGTTACAGCGACCGGTCTGTTTCGCCTCGAAAACGACATAGCCGCGAACTTCGCCCTGCGGGATTCACAGACAGGAATACAGCCGACACCTGAATCAAGAGATTGACTCCCCCCGTACAGGCCAATGCTATTAAGTTAGCTGCTGACCGCTGGTCGTAGTCGATCAGGATGCGGAAGCGAAAACGACGACGCGCGCGAATCGGCGCGAACAAGATCCCTCCCTTCGGTTCGGGATGACAATTTCGCGCGGATTTGCGTGATGCGTCGTTTCTCCTTTTGTTTGGTGACCGGTAACGCTTAACTTAATGGCATTGCCGTACAGGTGGAATCCGGTAAAGGGCAGAGCCAGGACCAACAGAATGAATCAAAACCATAATGCATACCGTAGGACAACACGGGAAATCCGATGGATGACCTACGCGGTCCCCTTACTCTCCGTGATGTCGGTGCTACTGTGCCTGATACCGGAAATCACCTCGGTACCCGCCTGGGCCATCTTTTTGGTCAACATTCCCTTGACGATCCGGATCGTCGGTATGAATCACGAATTGTTCCATGAACCTCCCTCGAAACTCGGGGGCAATCGACTGCTAAGGCTGAACTTGCATGTCTATACCCCATTGACGATAGGATTTGACGAATACCGGGAATTGCACCTCCGCCATCACGCATACGATAATTCCGACCGCGACCCGGATTTCCGGATGATTCGGGACGGCAAGCACAACGCCCTGTGGCGCCTGGCCTTGGCCCCGGAATATTGGTTTTTATACTGTATGAAACACGGCATTCTTTCCCGTGATTTTTGGTTGTTGTATATTGGGCGAATGCTCGTATTGGCAGGCTATGTAGCGCTGGTTGGCGTCGAGAATTACCTCCTTCTGTTCCTGCTTCCCACCAAGCTTGCATTTGCCCTGAGCTTTCTCGTCTTCTCTTATGAATCACATACGGACGCTACGGGAAAACCCCGTAGCATCTGGAACCTAAAGCCGCGTCTTACGCTGCTGAACCGGGCAATCTATTGGTCCATCGGTCCTTATGCCTATAACATCGCTTATCACCATGCTACGCACCATGCATACCCATGGGTCAGCGGCGTGAAGCTCTCCGAGGTCCGAGGTCCCGATTTCCCCTTGGCGCATGGATTCCCTGAGCGATCCGTGCTGTTTTAGCTCTCCAACGGCAACCAAATATCAATGTCCGAACAAGCACAACCCTTAGCTATCCATCCCCTGGAAACCCTGCTGGATCTGACCCCACGTACCTATGACATCGATTTCGCGGGAGTCGTCAGCAATATCGTCTATGTGCGGTGGCTCGAGGACCTGCGTCTGGAGATGCTGCAGCGCTTTCTGCCCCTACCCGAACTGATGGAACGCGGGCTTGCGCCTACTATCCTTTCCACGACCATCGAATATAAATACCCGGTGCGTCTGTTCGACCCTATCCGCGGTGCCATGTGGCTCACCGACCTGGGGCGTTCGAGCTGGGAATTGACGGCTCGGTTTACCCACCAAACAGACGGCAAGGTCGCTGCCGAGGCGGTACAGAAAGGCCTGTTGCTGGACATCGGCAAGGGCCGCCCGGGCAAGATTCCGGATGCGTTGCGCGAACGCTATCGACAGGAAACGAATGCCCCGTCACGCTGAGCGAACCTGATAGATGGCAACTCTGGCGGAGCGGTTGCACGCCTATCTCGAATCAGGTGATACGAGCGGCCATTGGTTTTTCGATCCCCGTACCCAAGGGTTCGCTTGGGAAAGCCACCGGACCCTGGCGACCAAGGCCCTGGAACGGGGGGAGCGACTGCGGGCGCGCGGGCTACCGCGCGGCAAGGTCATGCTCATCGCCGCCGGCTCGCCGAGATTTACCCTCGGGGCCTTCTATACGGCGATTGCTGCCGCGGCCAAGCCTCTGATTATTCCCACCCCAGGGGCGTTCAAGGGGGTGGAGGCCTGGGGCGAACGGGTGCGCCAGGTGTCAAAGGTGCTGGATGGGGGACTGCTGGTCGCCGAAGAACGCCCGGAGATCAGACTCGCGTTGGAACATGAGCGGCATTTCGCGCCCATTTTCTGTGCTCCCGATCTCAAGGAGCTGGATGACCAGTCCCACGTCCTGCGTCGTCGCTGTGGTCTGGTTGCGTCCGCTGTGGCCTTCCTGCAAATGACCAGCGGCTCCACCGGTCCCGGCAAGCTGCTCGCGATCAGCGACGCCAATGTCTTCGTCAACACCCGCGGGATCAGGCAGGCGGGTCTGCTCGGTGAAGGCGAAACCGGCATCAGTTGGCTACCGCTTTATCATGACATGGGGCTGGTAGGGGCCGAGCTATTCTGTTTCGTGCATGGTTATCCCTTAGTAATCCTGGCTCCCCAGGATTTTCTCCGCAGACCGGAACGTTGGCTGGAGGCCATAAGCAGATTCCGTTGCACGCTGGCGGTCAGCGCTAATTTTGGTCTTGATTACTGCGTCAAAACCCTGTCGAATTCGGCAGTGAACCACTATGATCTGTCATCACTGAAAGTGCTCTTTTGCGGTGCGGAACCGATTCGGCGGCGGACCCTGACGGCCTTTGCCGATAAGTTTGGTCCCTTGGGATTCGACCCTGACGCCTTTCTTCCTTGTTACGGGATGGCGGAGACGACGCTTGCAAGCACGGTCCGTTCACCGGCCGATCCCCTCAGGTTTCTGGCGCTTGACCGCGGAGCAGTTGCCGTCGGTGCCCCAGCCGAAATCGCCGATGAAACCACCCGAGCAGAGGATGCGGAAAACAAGTATCTGGAGATCGTATCCGTGGGGCGACCAATCGCCGGGACTCGCATCGAGATTCGGGGCCCTTCAGGAAACCCCCTGGCAGAAAACAGGCTCGGGGAGATCCTCGTATCAGGCCCGTCGATCGCCTTGGGCCACCTGCTTCCAGGCCGTTCAACCCCGCTGGTCTTTGAAGGCGGATATGTGCACACTGGGGACCTGGGTCTGATACACAAGGGTGAACTCTATATCATCGACCGCATGAAGGGCATTATCGTCCACAATGGCGTCAATTATTCCTGCGCGGATATGGAAGAGCGCGTGGCCGCCATTGTTGGTGCGCCCGCCGACCAGTTCGCAGTATTCGAGGCCGACATCAATCGCGAGCACGCAACGGATGTCGTCATGTTCGTCGATGGCGGTCCGAATACCCGGAAAGCGCGAATCGAGGAGGTATTGCCACAACTGGCAGCCATTGAACCTCCTTTGGCGCGGGTCCTGCTGGGAAGAAAACGGATTATTCCGCGGACTACGAGCGGTAAAAAACGTTATCTCGAGTGCCGTAAGCTGCTTGCATCAGGACCGATAGCAACCCTACTGGACGTGAGTTTCGGCAACGCCGTCGAGCCTATGGTCCCTGGCCGAAGCCACAGCTGACCCGATATAGCCTTAGAGGCTGTCTAAAAATTAAGATACTGATTTTAGGGCATAAAATTTGTAAATTCGTGCTCGTTCCCACGCTCCAGCGTGGGAACGCCGTCTGGTCCGCTCCAGCGGACTTAGCTCCTCTGTGCTAATAGGCGTTGACGGTTAGCCTACCGAGGCGCTTAATCGACGCTGGAGCGTCAAGATCCCTCCTCCGTCGGGACAAGTCTGCTCCCACGCTGGAGCGTGGGGAGCCAGCCAAAAGACACAGCTGACCTGATATAGCCTTAACTGAAGGATGCGTATCCTCTTTAAAAAACGATCACACCGACCTTCGATAGCTGCTCGGGATGTCGACGAGATGCTCCGGCCAGGCCGGAGGGATGGAGAAAGGGCGTGAATGAGACCTATGCGAACTGGATCCTGACCCACCGTTGGTGGGTGATCGCAGCGATTATATTACTGGTAGCGCTGGCCGGCAGCGGCGGCCGGTTGCTGAAGTTTTCGACCGACTACCGGGTGTTCTTCAGCGCCGAGAATCCCCAGCTCACTGCCTTCGAGGCATTGCAGGATACCTACACCAAGAACGATAACCTGCTGATGGTGCTGGCGCCCGCGTCGGGCGACGTCTTCACACCGCGGGTCTTCGCGGCGATCGTCGATGTCACCGAACGGGCCTGGCAGATACCCTACTCGCTGCGCGTCGATTCCCTGAGCAATTATCAACATACCTATGCCGAAGGGGACGATCTGACGGTCATCGATCTGATCGAGGACCCCGCGGCCAAGACCGCGGACCAGATAGACCAGATCCGTGCGATCGCCTTGGGTGAACCCCTGCTGGTGCGGCGGTTGGTCTCACCCCAGGGGCATGTCACCGCGATCAATGTCACCGTCGAGCTGCCGGGGAAAAACCGGGGTGCGGAGGTGCCGATAGCAGTCAAGAAAGCGCGCGAGATCGCCGCTTATGTCGAGCGTACCTATCCGGAAATCAAGGTCTACCTGAGCGGCGTCGTGATGATGAACAATGCCTTCGCCGAGGCCTCCCGGTTCGACATGACACACCTGTTGCCGCTGGCCTTGTTGTTCATCGTCGTCGCCGTCTTGCTGCAATTGCGCGGCCTGGTGGGCACCCTGGCGACGGTGCTGGTGATTTTGTTCTCGGTGATCGCCGCCATGGGGATCGCCGGCTGGTCCGGCGTGCCGCTGACCGGACCCTTGATGTCCGCACCGACCATCATCATGACCTTGGCGGTGGCCGACTGTGTCCATATCCTCACCAACTGGATGCAGGGCCTGCGCCGGGGCTACAGGAGACGACAGGCCATGGCGGAGAGCCTGCGCCTCAATCTCACCCCCGTCTTTCTGACCTCGGTGACCACCGCGATCGGTTTTCTGACGCTGAATTTCTCGGATGCACCGCCGTTCCGGCACCTGGGTACCATCTCTGCGCTCGGCGTCATGATCGCGTTCGTGCTCTCGGTCACCTTTCTGCCGGCACTGGCGACCCTGTTGCCGTCCCTGGTGCGCGAGCGGCGGCGGTCGGACGGCTACCGGATGCTGCGGCTTGCCGACTGGGTGATCCGGCGCCGCCGACAGCTGCTGGTCGGGGTGGGCGCGACCATCGTGACCCTGGTCGCGCTGGTGCCAATGAACGAGAGCAACGACGTCTTCGTGCACTATTTCGACGAACGCATCCGCTTCCGCACCGATAGCGATTTTGTCGTCGCGAACCTGACCGGCGTCTATTTCATCGACTATTCGCTCGACGCGGGGGAGCCGGGTGGCGTTGCCTCACCGGCACGCCAGCGACAGATCGAGGCGCTGGCCAACTGGCTGCGCACTCAGCCGGAGGTGGTGCATGTCAATACGATTACGGATATCTTCAAGCGCCTGAATCGTAATCTGCACGGCGATGCGGACGCCTGGTACCGCTTGCCCGAGCAGCGCGACCTCGCTGCCCAATATCTGCTGTTGTACGAGATGTCGTTGCCCTATGGTCTGGACCTCAATAACCAGATCGATATCGACAAGCGGGCGACCCGCATGAGGGTGACCCTGCACACCCTGTCGACCAAGGAGGTGCTCGCCTTCGAGCGCCGTGTCTACGACTGGATGGAGCGGCATACACCGGAGATTCTCACCTACGGCGCCAGTCCGACGGTGATGTTCGCGCATATCGGGAGCCGCAATATTCGCAGTCTGATCAGTGGCGCAGTCATCGCCCTGATCCTGATCTCGCTGCTGTTGATGGTGGCGCTGAGGTCCTGGCGCTACGGGCTGGTGAGCCTGATTCCGAACCTGGTGCCGGCGGGGATGGCGTTCGGCGTGTGGGCCCTGATCGATGGTGAAATCGGCCTGGGCGTCTCCGTGGTTGCGGCGATGACGATCGGCATCGTAGTCGACGATACGGTTCACTTTCTGAATAAATATCTGCGCGCGCGCCGCGAGCAGGGGCTCGACGCTGCCCAGGCGGTTCGCTACGCCTTCCAGACGGTCGGTGTCGCCCTGTGGGTGACCTCGATCGCCTTGATCGGCGGCTTCCTGGTGCTGGCGACCTCGTCCTTCGAGATCAACAGCGCCATGGGGCTCTTGGTCTCGATTGTGATCGCATTCGCCTTGCTGTGCGACTTCTTATTTCTACCCCCATTGTTGATGCGTCTGGACGGGTGGCTGCAACAGGGGGCACGCGGGCACGGCGATGATGCCCTTAGCCCAACGTCGACGAATGCGTAAGCCAGACAGGTGTATGCCCCGCTTTTTTTCCGGCCCGGATCATGTCCACGACCAGAACTTCAAGAACCTCATCCTTGACTACCCGCACCAGGCGCTGGCCTTCTTCGCTGCGGACGAAGCCGCTGCGATCGGTACCGCCCGGATTACACCCGTGCGCCAAGAGCCCGTAGGGCGGGTCAGGCGCGTGCGCCAAGCGCCGCGATTGCTGCGGCGGTGGGCGCGCCGTCACCCGCCGGATGACGGTGGGTGGCAGCCCGTAGGTCGGGTCAGGCCAGGGCGACGGAAGTGGCTGGCATACGGCGGATGGCGCAAGCTTATCCGCCCTACGCGGGCTACCCCCGCTGTTGATGCGCCTGGATATGTGGCTGCAACGGGGGGAACCCGGGCCTGGGCCTGCGCTCGGCCCGACAACGACGAGTTCGCCTTAGTAAGCAGTGCCGAAGCACTGATCGACTGCTGTGCTAATCTTACCCGCATGACCGCAAAGGTAAGGAAAATAGGTGAGGAGCAAGGTGAGGCACGGATTATGCACCGTCTGTTGAACCGGCTTGATGTTGCGGAAGTTTCCGAATTGCTCGGTCTCTCAGCAGAAGACGTGAAACGCATTGCAGCGGCGGGAAACGATGATAGTTCGGTGCACGGCAGGCATTAATGGGGGGTCGTGCGGACGAAGAAGGTGACGATTTCGGGAAGCCTTATACACGCCCGCCTTGCAATTATCCCCCTTCCATTTGAATGGAGCTGGGCTTTTTTGTGCCCTGATCGATACGGGAGAAAACGATGGCTAGACGACTGGTTCCGATCCTGATCTTGCTGGTTCTCAGCATGCCGCTCGCGGCCGAGACACCCGCGGAAAAGGGATTACGGGTTGCAAAAGCGGCCGACCGACGTGACAGCGGTTGGAAGGACCAAACCGCCGACCTGATCATGATCCTGCGCAACCGCAGGGGCAACGAGAGTCGGCGCAGGATCCGCACCAAGACCCTGGAAATGCAAAACGACGGCGATAAGAGCCTATCGCTGTTCGACGAGCCGGCCGATGTCAAGGGGACCGCGATGTTGACCTTTTCCCATGGTCTGCGGCCGGACGATCAGTGGCTCTATCTGCCGGCCCTGAAGCGCGTCAAACGCATCACCTCGCGCAACAAATCCGGTCCCTTCGTGGGCAGCGAGTTCGCATTCGAGGATCTGGGCTCGCAAGAGGTCGAGAAGTACCGCTACCAATACCTGCGTGAGGAAGCCTGCGGCAAGGGTTGGCGATGCCATGTGGTAGAGCGCATCCCGGCCTATAAGTATTCGGGCTATTCACGTCAGGTCGGATGGGTCGATACCAAGGAATACCGCCGCGTAAAGTTGGAGTTTTATGACCGCAAAGGCGCCCATCTCAAGACGCTCAAGTGGAAAGGTTATAAGTCCTATCGCCTCTCCACCGGTAACTATTGGCGCGCCGACGAGATGTTCATGCAAAATCATCAGACCGGAAAGTCGACGACTCTGAAATGGTCCAATTACCGCTTTGACACGGGACTTAGCAGCGGCGATTTCAACAAGAACGCGCTGGCGCGCCTGCGCTGATTCCAGGGCGTGTTGACATTTAATAAGGGGTAAACCAACCTTTTGGCTTGTCTCCTAATGGTACAGGATTAACAGGATTTCCAGGATTAACAGGATGTTTTAATTAGGAAAAATAATCCTGTTAATCCTGATCATCCTACCAATCTTGTCCTATTGGCGGTTGGTACGACGATTATGTCAACAGCCCCTAAAGGCGGCACACCCCAATGAATCTCGTGAAAAGGCTGCTGCCGGCGCTGTCGATAACCCTCGCGTCCGCGGCCTACCCCCTGGACTGGTCCGGGAATCTGGCCGTCGAGGCACGCATCTTCCCTTCCGCCGCCCGGTGGTCCGAACAAAAGAACAGTGGCCTGTCGCTCAGCTTTCAGCCCGAGCTCCGCCATCAGTGGCACGACGGCAAGCGAGGGCTCACCTTCATTCCCTTCTTGCGTATCGATAGCACGGATGAGGAGCGCACCCACGCCGATATCCGTGAGTTCAAGTATCTGCACGTGGCCGACGGCTGGGAGATTCGCGCCGGTATCGACAAGGTGTTCTGGGGGGTGACCGAATCCCAGCACCTGGTGGACATCGTCAATCAGACGGATCTGATCGAGAACATCGACGGCGAAGACAAGCTGGGCCAACCGATGGTGCGTGTCACCAGGGTGCTGGGGAACGGCGCCATCGACCTCTTTTTGTTGCCCTGGTTTCGGGAGCGCACCTTTCCGGGCGCCGAGGGGCGCCTGCGCACGCCGCTGGTGGTCGACACCGACCGGGCGCGCTATGAATCCGATTTGGAGCAAAGACACTTCGACTATGCCCTGCGCTGGAATCAGACCATCGGCCCTGTCGATGCGGCGCTCTCCTGGTTCCACGGAACGGCGCGCGCTCCGGACCTGGTGCCCGACACCCAAGCCGGCGCCACCCAAAACGGCGCATCTGGCCTGATACCCTATTATCCCCTGCTGCGGCAGGCGGGCCTGGAATTTCAATACACCGGCGAGGCCTGGTTATGGAAGCTGGAGGCGGTGCACCGTGAGACCAAAGGGAAAGATTATCGCGCGGCGGTCGGCGGCTTCGAGTATACCTTCGTCGGCATCCATGACACGCAGCTCGACCTGGGCGTATTGGCCGAATATAACTATGACTCGCGCCGACTCGATGCCAGCTCGCCGTTTCAGAACGACCTCTTTATCGGTACCCGGCTGACCTTCAACGACACCCAGAGCAGCGAACTACTCGCCGGCGGTTTCTTCGATCTCGATTACCACAGCAGATCGTTTCGAGTGGAGGCGAGCCGCCGCATCGGACAGAGCTACAAGCTCTCCGTCGAGGGACAACTCTTCCTGGACATGGCCTCCCGCGATCCACTGGCGGCGTTCGCAGCGGACGATTTCATCCGGATCGAGCTGACGCGCTATTTCTGATGCCGAAACGTGGATAGGCGTCTTTGACGCCTAGCCAAAGAGCAAGGATCGTTCCATGCTTTAAACAGTTCCAATCCTTATGGGACGAGGGGAAAACGACCATGGAACGCAAGCTACAAGGACCGCAACCCATTATATTCCTGAGCAAGGACACCAAGCTGATCGCTGCGGTCTCGGAACGGCTCGTCACGGCAGGCATCAAGATAGTCGCCTTCCCGACTGTCGATGCCCTGACGGCGGATAGGTGTCCGGGGTTGGGAGCGATCCTGGTGCTGGACACCAAGACCCTGCCCGAGGGACAGGACATCGCTTCGCTGATGGGCCATGTGGAGCGACGCTGGGGTAGCCGTCCCATGCTGACCTGCATCGCCCATTCCAGCGCAATCGAGCTGCGGCTGCAGGCCTTGCGGGCGGGCGCGGACGCCTTCTGGACCAGCCCCGTGGCCGCGGACGAGCTGGCCGCTCGGCTGCTCGCGCTCAGCGATACCCCCGGCTCAGATGGCTACCGGATCCTGGTGGTCGACGACCAGCCGGTGGCGGTCAACTTCGCCGTCCGGGTTCTGGAGGATGCGGGAATGCGGACCCGCAGTGTCGGTGATCCGCGTCGCGTGCTGGAGATCCTGGAGGCGTTTCGGCCGGATCTCGTGCTCATGGACCTGCACATGCCCGGCGTAGACGGCATCGAGCTGACGGCCCTGATTCGTGAGCACGAAGCGGTCTATGCGACCCCGGTCGTCTTTCTCTCCTCGGAGCTGGATCCGAGTCGGCAGTTGGATACCCTGCGGGTGGGTGGAAACGACTTCATCACCAAGCCTGTCCACCCGGAGCAATTAGTCGCAACCGTCCGCCGGAACATCCGCACCTTTCGTAGGCGGCAGGGGCGGCAACACCCGAGCGGAGACGATACCCCGTCCCTGCTGACTCGCACTGAGAAGGTCCGTTCAAAGTCAGGCGAACCGGCCGACAACCAGGTCGGCAGCCAGGTCGGAAGCAATCGACCGCCGGCGCCTGCTGACCCCAATCCCGAACGCGTCGCGCAGCTGACCGCACTGGTCCAAGCGGCGCTGCGCTCCGCAGGCCTACAGCTGGTATACCAGCCCATTATGGCCTTGCGGGGAGAAAGGAAAGCGCTCTACGAGACCGGTCTGCGGCTCAAGCTGCCGGACGGCGAGTACCTGCCGGCGTCCGCTTTCCTCCCCGCCGCCCGACAGGGTGGTCTGCTGCCGGCCATCGACCGCTGGGTCATGGAGCACGCCCTGGACCGGCTCCGGCAGGAGCAGGCTACCCATCCGCGGCTGCGGCTCTTCCTGCATCAGGGCCTGGAGACCCTGAACGCGGAGGAGTGGCTGTCTTGGTTCCAGAACCAGATCGCCGCGTGGAATCTCATCGAGACGCTGCCGATCCTGCAATTCCAATTCGCTGAGCTCTCCGCCGCGCGGGAGGTCGCCGCAACCCGTTTCGAGGCGCTGCGACACCTGGCGATCGAGACCTGTCTGGATGTGCCCGCAGACGACCCGCAGGTAACCGACCTGATCGACGACCTAGGTATTGCGCTGATACGGTTCCCCCTGCCGCCCACCAGGGCGCCGGACCCGGCGCGCTTAACGGAGCTGGTTACGCGCGTCCACGCGGTGGGGGCCAAGGTCATCGTCGCCCACATCCAAGATCCCCGGACCATCGCCCGCGTCTTCGGCTGCGGCGTTGACTTCATTCAAGGAGACTTCCTGCAACCCCCCTCCGCGGAGCTGGACTTCGATTTCGGTGAAGCGGCCTTGGCCTGACCGAGGCCTACACAGGTAGTGGTTAATATTTAAATGACTTGTTGGGCACGCCACCGTCCCTGGCGGCTTTGCCCAACCTACGAGCTGACCGAGGCCCGCACAAACTAAGGGCTGCTGACATTTAGCTTGGGTGCTGCAGCTCAATGCCACTAAGTTAAGCATTACTGGTCGACAAACAAGAGGAGAAACGACGAATCACGCGAATCCGCGCGAATGGATTCGCGCCAATTCGTGGTTTTCTCCTCCGCATCCTGATCTACCACGACAAGTGGTCAGTAGCTAACTTAATGGCATTGTGTCGCAGCTATACTTAACATTCAGCCACTGTGGTAACAGAGTGAAAAAATTCAACCGCGTCACGGCTGGATGGTCGCAAGGCTACCATTAACCACGAAATGATCAAAACCCCATCTTCTCGCGTACCCAGCCGTACCACTTCTCCAGCAGCAGCGTGGCCTCAGCAGAGCCGATTCACGACAGACTCCCTCTCCGACAGGAAAAACACCCGGCGTTATAATTGACGATGACCACATCATAATTACCGGAGGATTCCGCTGGCATCAAAACGTACCTTCCAACTATTTGCGCAACGAAATGCCTCTATTTCACCCGCCTTAAACCTAAAGGTGAGTGCTGCTCGCACAACCTGATCCAAATCGTGACCCTCACCCACAAGAAACACCCCCGGTTCGTGCCATCTGTTCACCATCTCACCAAATGATGTAGAGATCACGGGAAGACCAAGCGCCCTGTATTCGTAATACTTGATCGGATCCACCGATGCCGTCAGTGCGTTTTGTTTGAACGGAATAAGCCCTACCGAAAAACCTTGTATTGCCTGGATAGCCTCAGCATGAGAACAGGGTGGACGAAGCTCAACGTTCTCGGGTAAGGGACCGGAGGCAAGCTGATGAACGGGGCCAATCAAGCGCAGCAGTATCGTAGGATTGTTGCGAGCCAGTGAAATTACCATAGACCAGTTAAACCAATAACCAATGGTACCCACGTATCCCAAAACTGGCTGTGCAGGACGCTTGGGCAAGGCACTTACAAGTGGTAACTGGTTGATATCACAGCCATTCGGTACCGGAACAACCTCTTTACCCAACGACCTCATGCGGTTAAGGGATGTACTTGAAGAGACAAGAACGTTTCCCACTCGGTGCAACAATAGAGACTCACTCTTTTTCATCGCAGAGCGTGACCAACCTGAATAAAAGGCAGAGAAATCATCCATCACATCATAAAAGGAGGAAATGCCCGGCACGCTGTTCAACACCCGCAAAGCCAGCCGACTGGGTTTGCCTACACCAATCCAGCATGGCCCTTCTGATGCAAACACAGATGTTCGGTCGAACACCTTGCGCCATAACAATGTGTTGATCCTGTTCACCACAGGCAAGGGTTCAATCGGTAAAGCTCGCGGCGTCAAAATTTTCAGCCAACTCGGGGCCTTGGGTGAAACCCCGCGCGATTCCCGGTCTACCCTCAAACAATCCACCACCCGAGGCAAACGAGTAGGGTAAGGATCAACCCACAGCACCTCGCCGGCGGTGCGATCATGAAACCACTCAACAAACTTTTGCGGCCGTTGCGCAAAACTTTGCCAAGGCACCGGCGACAGATAAACCAATCGCATCAGGCAAAATGGTCTCTCAATACGTCTACGATACGTGCCGCTGCATACCCATCCCCATAGGGTGAAATACCACGCGCCATCTCCTTATAAGCACTTTCATCGTCGAGCAACCGCTGTACCTCGGGTACGATGTGTTCTTCATCCAAACCCACGAGTTTAACCACACCCTGCTCAACGGCTTCCGGGCGTTCTGTCTCCTTGCGCAATACCAGAACTGGTTTACCCAATGCGGGCGCCTCTTCCTGTACACCACCTGAATCACTGATAATGAAGTAAGCATGCTTCATAGCCGCCACGAATGGCGCATAGTCCAGGGGCTCACAAAGATGAATATTTGTACAACCCACCAGCCGATCGTACGCAACATCTTTTACATTCGGATTAGGATGCACAGGATAGAGGAATTGCACATCAGGATTGCATTCCGCAAGGGTGCGCAGTGCCCGGCAGATATTGTTGAATGGTTCCCCGAAATTCTCCCGACGATGAGCAGTAACGAGAACCAATCGCTTATCCAAATCCAGATCAATGCCGAGTTCCGGATCCATTGCAGCAGTAATCATCAAGGCATCAATTACGGTATTGCCTGTGACCACAATCTCCCTGTCAGCGATACCTTCACGTAGTAGATTATCGCGTGATCTCTCCGTAGGAGCGAAGTGCCAATAGGCAAGCCTTCCTGCAATGACTCGATTAGCCTCTTCCGGAAAAGGGTTCTGCAGATCCCAGGTGCGTAGTCCAGCCTCGATATGCCCGAAAGGAATCCGGTGGTAGAAGCAGGCCAAAGCTACCGTCATTACCGTTGTTGTATCGCCCTGTGCCAATACTGCATCCGGTTTCTCTGCTAGAAGCACATCATCCAGATCAAGTAGAATGCGGGCCGCCAAGGTTGTCAACGCCTGATTGGGGCGCATAATGTCAAGATCAATATCCGGCCTAATACTAAAGAGATTCAATACTTGGTCCAACATATGGCGATGCTGGGCAGTGGCAAGCACATGAACTTCAGCCCATGGCTCTTTCTTTAACGCCAATATCACCGGCGCCATCTTTATGGCTTCCGGTCGTGTACCTACTACACAGAGAATTTCCTTACTGTTCATTATCAAGTTTCAACCCGATGGCTGGTAGTAGATCACTTGACTACCGGTCGATTCGAATTTGAAGGGGACCTGTATCAACCTGCTAAGTGCTTTCTTGACCGAAGCCTGTTTTTCCGGCTCGACAAAAAGCACCATAAACCCACCGCCACCGGCACCGAGTAGCTTGCCTCCAATTGCCCCCGCCTGTCGTGCTTTCAAGTACAAATTATCTATCTGTGAATTGCTGACCTGATCCGATAGTGAACGCTTGTGTTCCCAGGCGGAATGAAGCATCTCACCAAAATAGCGAATATCCTGCTCCGAAGTGAGAATATCCATGGCATCATCAACCATTGTACGCATGCGATGAAGCTCATCTGATTTCCTCTTAAGATTCGCAACCTTTGATTTTGCGATGCTGGAAGCAATGCGCGAAAACCCGGTAAAAAACAGCATCAAATGATTATTTAAAAGCACTTTTCGTTCACCCGGCATAATCACCGGGGTAACGTTGATGCCACCATCAGTAGCAAAGGAAATCACATTAAAACCGCCATGAGCCGCCGCAGTCTGATCCTGAGATCCGACCGTCTCTTTCAATACCTCTTGCTCAATCCATATCGCCTCTTGTGTTAGCCACTCTTTGGACACACGTTTGCCTTCGAATGCCTGTAACGAATTAAGTATCCCCACCACGAAGGACGAACTTGAACCCAGACCGGAACGGGCAGGCAGATCGGCATCGCAGTGAATTTCGAGGCCTTGCTCCAGCCCCGACGTCTCCAACACCGCCCGCACGGCCCTGTGCTCGATATCTGCAATTTCGCAGGCATTCTCAATCTTGGAATAGGCGATACGATATTTATGGTCGAAAAATGGCGGCAGCTCACGGCAGGTGATATAGCAATACTTGTCAAACGATGTAGAGAGCACTGCACCCCCATGGCGTTTATACCAATCGGGATAATCGGTGCCCCCACCGAAGAAGGAGATGCGGAAGGGTGTACGTGAGATAATCACGTTGTCGACTCAGGGGAAAGATATGGCATAGACCGAAGAATATGTTCCTTGGGTTCATTAAGAAGGCATGGCAATGAAAGAACCGCTCGCCAGTCACTTTCGGCAAGGTCTATTTTTCCAATCGAATACAACAAAGTCCCCCTGTTATAATGGACCCAAAACTCGTCCGCCCCTCTTGCCAACGCCTTATTATAGTAATCCAGTGCCAAGTCAGAATTTTCTCCGCTTTGATGGAGTGCGAGCGCGTAATAATAAATGATCTGACCGTCGTCAATTTTATCAATAAGCGGTTCCAGAATTTCCACAACAAGCTTGGATTCTTGTGCCGACCCTAACGAATTGGAAATTGCCATATTCAATTCAGTAGTCACGTGTTCAATGTCGCTATTCACACGCTCCCGCTGTGCTATTAAAGCAAGATACGTTAGGAGGAAAGTTTTCCTGGGATCGGGCTGCTGCCTTCTATCAGCTATCAAAAAGCTTGCTATTATCTCTATATTCTTCAAGCCTTTGTCACGCATCACTTTGCGATAGCTGCGTACCTTTGCTGAAACATCTGGAAGCCGGTTTAGCAACTTGATAACTGTTTCGGTTAGGCTTCCTCGCAAAGCGCTTTCAAGATCAACCACAAATTCACTAAAATTAGCATCTGTCATTATCGAGCGAACCTTTTTAGAATAAGATAATGCACACACCGGCACACCAGATGCGAGGGACAGTATCACCGAATGAAACCTACATGCGATGACCATATTGCACACCGACAGACCATAAGCTACATTTTCAGGTTCGAGTGGGGAATCCCATATATGCGAGAAATTAGAAATGTTAGCTTTATTGATAACTCTTCGCATAATAGGAATGTCATTTCCCAAGTCTCCGAATTCTTCTGCTGCCTGAAACGGTATGAAAAGAAATTCGCAATTAAATTTAGCCTGGATATCCCTCAGATCACCAGCTAGCCAATCTTCCCAAGCACAACTCTTAGCTGGATACCTCCAGTGTTCATAATCCCAGTGGCGAAGCGAAACGCCAACCAAGAACCTATTATGGTTACGAGCTTCTTGTCTGATATGATCAACATAGTCAGATCGCCGAGTTCTCGTCCTTGATGCTGGACACATCGTTACCGTAGGAAAATTAGCGCTAATGCCGCATGATTTTATTACTTCCAAAGATCCCGAGTCTCTAACTGTCGCTACGGTTGCAAGTCCGAACGCGCGAGCAATGTCTTGTTTTGCAATATCTGAATAAATGGGCTCGACTCCAACACCGCAAATAAAACAGGGGATCTTAGCCAGATTACATAGATAGGGGATCATGGCGCAGAAAACATTGTAGCCCTGAGCATTTCCGAGCCTTGTTTCAGTGCACCACGGATCGTATTCATTGTAGGCACCACCGCCAGCGACTATAACCAAATCACTGGATTTCACGCTTTCAATTACTCTTGACAGATCATCAAATTCAATTGCGTCAATACCAAAACGTTCAGTTGTTCGCTTAGGTCGATAAGATGTAGCTGTTATTTCCACGTTTTGGCCAAAACGTTCCTTTAAATCTGCCAACAATGCTGAAAGAATGGCATCATCGCCAACAATCCCATAGCCCCAGTAGCCGACAAGGAACAGCATCTTGCATCTCGTACGCTTATCCTCATATTTGGCTAATTGGTGTGTTAAGCGACCAACCTCCTTGGCATAAACATCTCGTTCTTGATGCAATCGGCGCAGCGCGGGAAATCGCAGCACGAGTTTCTTAAGAACCTGTTTCATCGATCACTTTTCCTGAAAGATAACTACGCACCATTTCTTCCGTTTCCGGTAATTCTACATACCTCGACACTTCCTCTGTCGCGATCTCATGTAGAGACCTCGCCCCTCCGGCATAGGGTACAGTGCGACCAGCCAAATCCATGATCTCCCTCACTAATATAGTTCCGGTCGCAGTAAGATTGAACATCTGGTTGGATAACCCCCTATCTACCAACTCCATCACAACTCGTACAGATTCATCGGTATTGATAAATTGAAAACGACCATCCGGATGTACCCAAATTTTGTCCCCATACAATATGTTTAGGCAAGCGTCGCAGGCGGCAGGGTCTACTCCTTCAAACCGTAGGCCGCACCGTTTTCGCCTGCAAAAGCGGGGAAATTCGCATTGCGTCCGAAAAGGTCATTCCCCAGACACTCAAGATCCCGCAGATTCGCGACGCTGTATGCAAGATCCAGTTCACGCGCGTACTTGGACACTACAGCGTCAGCATTCTGGTGCGTGAAGAACGAAACCAGACGCAGCCCCGCTCTCTCCATTAACACCCTCAGCGAAATGGGGGAGAAGAAGTGGAGGTGCTCAGGCCATACGGCATCCATCAGCCCTTTACTCGAAGTCTGAGCTGCCAAAACCGGAAAGCTCGGTTGCGTGAGGTAAACCACCGCACCTCTCTTGAGCTTTTGCACGACCCCGCAAAGGATTGCCAAGGGATCGATGTGATGCTCCAAGGTGTGTGAGAAACGAGCAGCATCAACGGTTTGCGACTCGACCTCTCCTATTTCCGCAGGATGCAGCATGGTCAGGCCAAGACTTTGCCCTCGTGTTCGCGCTGCCTCGTCCAGTTCAACCCCGATCACGCGACCCACGCCAGCCTTCTTGGCCTCTTCAAGAAAAGTGGGGAAGGAACATCCAAAATCAAGAAGCGACGCCTCCTCCCTTCGCCCTCTTCCCCAGGAAAATAACTCGTCGAGGTGGCTGCGGTAATACTCTCGTATTGATTCCTGAATCTCTTCCTGCTGATGATCGGCTGTATACTGCTGCTCGTAGTAGCGTGTCACCTCTTCTTCGTTAGGCATCCGGTCCCAGACAATGTGCCGGCACTGTGCACAGATAACCATCAGGCGCCCCTGCTCTTTGAAAAACGGACGTAGATCATTGGTAGTACAGATTGGGCACGACTTCACGAGCTATTTCCTTTGACTGCAAGGTTCTCCAACAATGGGACGAGGCTTGTCCAACTCTATACTATAATAGTAGTTAATGTTTAAGTGGGGACATTGTCGACAGCGAGCCCACACTTGTAAATCAATCATTTTACTCTACCATTTAAAACTTTACCACTACTGAATATCGCATTCTACCTCAATATAACCCGAATAATTATCATGACTTATAACAGTGGTAGAGACACCACAACTCTTATCGCCAAGTATGAATACCATCATGTGTTTCCACCAAGCTCAATTTTTGAAATTTCAATGCTTTTTAACGATGCATTGTAATCTCCTTTTTTAATCAACGCCACAGTTAGGGATTCATCATTACCGAGTTCAATCACCATATTTGAACAACTATGTTGCTTCAAATGCTTTGTATCTGACTCATAATAAGCTAAATAACCAGAATCATTTTCAACAGCAATACTTGCAATTACATCCTCCGGACAATCAAAATCCACTTTTACAATATAGCGCCCAGGCTCAAGGTTAATATCGCCATGTGTTAGTACATCAGTTTCGCTCAAATCGGCCTTATAGGTTTGCGTTTTGCACATACGAAGATACAAGCTAGCCAAATCGCTATCCTTGTGAACACAGAGAACATTAACTAGCGGAAATTCGGGCATTAAAGAATATGATTTAGCCGTTTCCTTGTTATATGTATTAACGTCAAAAAACAAATACCCTTTTTCCTCAAGATAGACCAGCGGGTCATTCTGATCCGGATGGCTGTGAGACTGGTATTCCAAAATCATAGGGAAATGCAAATCATCGATATAGTTAGAAGCTGACCTCAGTACATGAATCTCCGCACCTTCCACATCAATCTTCATAAATGCAGGCCGTATATTGTTTACATCACAGAAATCATCAATTGAAATTGTTACCACATCAGAACTAATTGCTCCGTCGATCTTTTTCATTAGGCCAGATTCAGCCTTATAACAGGAAGGCCCTGAATAAAACTGCATAATTTTTCCCGTTTGTGAAAAACAGGCTAAGGGCACATGAGAAACATTACCTGCATCGTTTATCATTAAATTTTCAAGTAGGTGCGGCCATATTTCCATATTGGGTTCGAATGTGTAAACTACTCCCCCCCGCCCGACCATACGGGAGAATGCAATGGCCACCCCCCCCACATTGCCACCGACATCCAACACCGTATCTCCTTCATGAATACAGTCACTTGCGCAGAACTGCACGGGCAATTCCCATGGAATATGGTCACTATATATCTCAGCTAATGAATGTGACTTCTCCTTCAACTCCTGCCGAAGTGTATTATTTTCTGTCTCATATTCAGCTAATGAATCTGATTTCTCTTTCAACTCCTGCCGAAATACATTATTTTCTATTTTATGTCTAGCCAGCTGATATGTTAGACGATGAACCTCGTTTACATAGACATCTCGCTCTTCATACAGCCGGCGCAGCGGCGGGATTAGCAGCCCGAGGTTCTCAAAAAGCTGTTTCATCGCTCACTTTCTCCTGAGAGATAGCTACGCACTGTCTCTCCCGTTTTCGGTAATCCCACATACCTCGACACTTTCTCTGTCGAGATCTCATAACGTAGAGGCTTCACTCCTCCGTCATAGGGTACAGTGCGACCAGATAAGCCCATGACCTCCCTCACTGATATGGTCCCGGTTGCTGTTAGATTGAACACCTGGTTGGATAATCCCCTCTCTACCAACTCCATCACGAGCCGCGCAGAGTCATCGGTATTGATAAATTGAAACCGACTCTCCGGATGTACCCAAATTCTATCCCCATATAACACGTCAAAGACCGCGTTCTTCTTCATTCCTTTGCCGACAAAGCCCCCTTGCCGGATAATCAGCCAATCCTTTGCAGTATGCTGTACGCAGAGTTCGGCTAGATGTTTGTGAAAGCCGTATGGGCTTTGTGAAGCATAATCAAGTCGCAGATCTTCTTGAGTCACAGCAGTGGATGAGCAATCGGGATAGACATCGCTGGTGGAAAGGTAGATGTATTTCTTGAATGTAAAATCAATCAGGCTATTGCGAACACTCACCACACTCGCTTGAAATTCTCCCTTTGGATCATCTTTGGCAAGAAACTTCATAGAGTTTCCGTTTGCATTTATAAGAATATCGCATTCCGCCCCAATATGATCCGCATAATTATCACGACCTATAACGGTAGTAGGGGCACCACAACTTTTGAAGTGCCTCACAAATCCACTACCAACAAAACCGTTACCGCCAACCACTATAATCATCTTAAAATGCTCAACCAAATTCAATCTTTTCGATTTCGATGTATTTTAAAGATGCACAATAATCACTCTTTACAACCAGCTCTACAGTCAGGACTCATACCGATGCAGTTCAATCACCATATTTGAACAACTATGCTGCTTCAGATACTTTGCTTCTACCTCATAATATGCCAGGAGATCCGAAATACTTTTTATGGCAAGACCTGCAATTACATCATGCGGACAATCGAAATCTACTTTGACCACATAACGTCCCGGCTCGAGATTAATTCCACCGTGTGATAGCGAATCTTCTTTTACTGCAATTAGTCGCGTAGGTCTGTCGCATATCGTTTAGTGTCTGAAAAGGAGTTAAAACCACCGCCTTCAGGTAGTTCGATTGAACACGGATTTTTCATTATTGGCTCTAATAGCTAACTCTCTACCGATTCTATCAGCATTCGCCATAATAGTGAGAGTGTGTGACTTCTCGCTTAAAGATGAAAGAGATGCCCCATCAACAATATGAACATTATCAAACCCTTTTAACTCACCCCACCGATCTGTTTCACCTAATTTAGGATTCTCCCGCATCGGCAATGTACATCCATAATGGGTATCGCTTCCGGGTTTTGCAACCGAAAAACTCATCGGCATTAAAATAGCACCAAGACGCCAAAAAGCACAACGAAGTAACCGCGATGCATTAGACATTAGATTCAATACATACTGCCCATGGTTCCCCTCAATAAGAAGAGTTCCATTTACCGTCAGTCTCAATGAAATCTGTGAAATATTGCCTGGGAAAAATAGATTGCCTGCCAGGCAAGAACTCAGCAAATGTCGAAGTACATCAATTCCATAGCGGGCACTAAGTGGGAGATGACGAACAAACTCTGTAACTGGTATCCCGGTTGGTGAAAAAGTAGAACCAAATGCTGTGACATCGTCGGCGAGCTTAAGAACAAACGATAATTGGCCAAGCCCGAAACCATGGCTATGCTCATGGCCGGTCATGCCAGGAACCCAAAGCAGGAAAGCCGCTGCCGGAGAGCATTGCAACCTAAGAGAACCCCCATAACCAATGGCACGCATAGCGATACGAGTGGTAGCAAGTGTGCCTGCAGCGAGTACGATGCGTTTGGCGGCCACAGACCAATACCCGTCAGGTCCGGTTCCTTCGAGTAAGATAAGGCCATTATTCGCGCGAATGTTGTCTACCAAGAATCCGCTACGGTAATAAAACGATATATTTCGTGATAGGACACTAACCTCATCTGCGGAAGAGTAAAGAGCTTTTCTCGAGCACCCCCACAAGCAATTTCCACTGAGGTTGCAGGCTCGCCTGTCTTCTGTATTTCGAGCTAAAACAGCCAGCCGTGCACGCCCTAGACGGAACCCGGGAGTTAGAGAGCTTCCAGTTGCATATCGCCGGAATATTGAATCATTGACAGCATCCAAAAGTAAGGCAGGATCAGCCCACTCGTCCACCCCGAAGTAATCACTCAGATCATCAGTTGAGCGGCCGCTGATTCCGATGCGACGAGCGACCCGACCATAAGAAGAGTAAATTTCTTCTAAGGGAAATGGGAAATAGGATAACTCAGACTTTGAAAGCCGTGCGACACCACATCCCCATGCATTCGATAGACCACCACTTGAGAGCGAACCAATCGCGACAACATCCTTAGAAACGATCTGATTTCGCGTAAGGAAATCCTGAAAAACATAGCCATGGGCAGGCACCCTAAATTTGGGCGAGATAGCTTCTATATTTCTTAGTGCATGAAAGTCCTCACCAATTATCCACTTCCACTGTTCGTGGCTGTTTGCACGCTCCGTTAAGAAAGGATCCGTTAGGGCTGGAATCGTTGCCTCTAGGCCACCATCAACCATCAATGTTCTAATACCCGCCTCTGCCAATGGGAAGGATACAGAGACTCCGGCCGGACCGCTTCCCACGACGACAACATCAAAATCAGGCTGCATCAAGTACTGTTTCTTTGACGGCCTATCAGCCACAACAACGGAGCAAGCAGAGGCGTCAAGAGAAGAATGAACACTTCTGCCACTACCACACGCCCGACCATGAAAATAGCTATCGGGACTCGCGTGCGTTTCCCCATAGCCAGAAACCGGTCGAATCCTTGGACACTCGCCTCCGCAATTAAGGTGGCAGCGCCAATACGCCAACGTAAGTCATCCGCAACCGGATGTACACCTGATTGTATTCTTTCCAGACATGCAAGTAAAATCGGAGAACGGTATACCCAACCTCGCCAACCTGCCAGCTGCCCGTCCCGCATAGTTTCAATCATTCTGGCGTAGCGCCTGACCAACACGCCCCGCGGCTGCGTGCGTAGAACATAGGTAAGAAGACCTAGACCTTCCTCCAACAGCAACCGTCGACGGTTATGATCAGAGACAAGCATTCCCGCTGAAAGGGTGCGTAGTTTCAAGCCGAGTTCATTAAGATCGCGAGCGGTGTCAACTGGTGGTAGTACAAATAGCGATTCCAGCCGAGCGAGACCGAACGAGGTATAAGAAATAAGAGATAGCCCTCTGATGAGCAGACGAATGAAAAGCACCGGCACCGGAATGAAAAGTCGAATTTTCTTTACGCGATGACGAGCGATCGCACTTAAAAACTTTGTAATCGAAATCGGACGAGCGGACGCGAGCACGTATACCCGTCTTTCGTAATTTGTAAGCTCCGATACAGCCAAAATTCCTGCCACACAGTCATCCACATGGATCGGCTGTACCATGGGCGATGGTATAAACACTGGTAGTATAGGCGATACGCGTACCAAACGCACCAAGGTGCCAAATAGACCCATCTCCCGGCCTCCATAGACCAGACCTAACCGGATCACCAGACTACCAGCCTTGAGTACACGACGTTCTATCTGCCACTTGATCCGTCCATACGCTGTTGGTGCTCCCGCATATGCAACCTGGCTGGAAATAAAGACAAGCCGCGCATGAATCCGGTGCGCTACATCAATCAGTGCATCTGCGACTTCAATTTCTGTGGTTTCGGCGATTCCTTCATCTGCTGTTGTGTTAGCCGCAAGATGTACGATCAAATCAGTGTCGCAAGGAACCTGTGATAAATCCAGGGCTTTGAGATCAAATAATATCCAAGGGGAATCCCCAGGCGGGGGGTGCCGTGACGCTGCTACAACCTCATGCCCACAAGTAACTGCCTTCTCTCGAAAGTGTGTTCCTATATAGCCGGTTGCGCCGGTAAGAAGAATTTTCAAAACTGTTCCCCTCGTACACCGTGCGAAAATGAAAAAACCCACTTCTTGCTGATCCAAAACGTCAGGGAAACACAGATGGCGTCCGATACAAACTTGGCCAATGTCGCATAGTCTAATAGCTGGAGTACTAGAGCTAAAACAACCGATGACAAGGGAACATTAATACCCAGGAGTATGAAGTAACGTAACGCCTGATGAGCTTTACGTGCGTGGCGTGGCACGTGGAAAGTGGAGACTTGATGAGTGACGAAAGCAAATAACCCAGCAATGACCTTGCCCATGACATTTGAACCGAGGGCACCGAGCATTCCGGAATAAAACACCAGCAGAAATGTACCCATATCGATCGCGTATGCGACAACTTGCACCAATAGATAATGCAAGAATATCATGTGCTGATCTTCTTTATCACAATGAGATGGTGCAAGGCTAGCCACCTGTTAAATGGCGACAGTAGAAGGCTGAGAAGGCCAACAAACTGAGTCATCCAATCCGGGAGTAACTGCCGGAAGTTAAGGCCACCCGACAGCAAGTATTTCAGATAATTGTTACAAGTCTGTTGATACGCAATCTTGAGCCCAGGATATCTCGTCTCAAAAAACTCCCGATCACGGACGAAAACCAGATAGCTAAGTGCCTGGTTCGCACCGTGCATGGAGCTAGTAGTTGATACCTGCCAAGATGATGCATTCTTATCAAAACCCTCTGTACTGAACATTCGTGGAAATAGTAGGCTGGCGAGCAGACCATAGTAGGGTTCAATCAGGATTGCACCACCACCGGGAATTAGCACCCGCTGGAGCTCAGCAAAAAAACGCTCTGGATCGGAAAAATGATGGAAACTGTTCTGTGCATAGACACATCTGACCGAGGAATCCGGTAGTTTCATCGCTTGTGCATCCAAGACCCGGTCAAGCTGTGGATTTTCCATTATGTCAGTTGCCAGTACATCCGGAAAGGAATCGCGAATGGGTGCTGCACCCGCCCCGACCTCTATACGGCTTCCTTCACCGGACAAAAAACGCTCATCCAGAGTACGAAAATCATGGTGAAATGTCTGAAAGACCTCACGCAGCATACGTTTGCGCTTGAGTATGCAGCGATGCACTGACAGCCGGTCGGTACCATCGACGTCAACTCCTTCAACCGAGGGGTCACATAACCAATCAAAGAGATACTTCATTTGGGATACTCAATCACTGATTTCAGTATTGATCGCTTCACCGAATGAATTGGATGAGTAGGCACTGACATAATATCGTAACTGATGAACGCCAGCACGAACTGAATACCCAGCAAGGTCGGCAACGTGGCTAACATAACCGTACCTGTAGTTGCAGGATCTTGTCGGTAAGCTGAATCCAACCAGTGATATCCACCAAAAAGAACGCCAAACACGAATAACATAACGCCCAAGGGCAGTTCGAGCGAGGCGAGCGACATATCTCGAAGATAGTAGTTATAGAAAATTCTTTTAAAAAAGTTCTTGCAATGTTTAAGCAAAAATTCGCCAATTATTCGCGAAATCTTCAGATTACTAACCTCGTTTCCATAGGAAGCATCCATCGGTACATCCACCACAACCGCACGCAGCGTGTTTAACCTGAATAGAATGTCTGTCTCAAAAAAATAGCGACGACTGACCCGGTTGAAAGGTATGTGCCGCGCGATCTCTACATGGATTGCTGTGTAGCCATTAGTGGGGTCGAATATATTCCAGTAACCAGATGACAACTTGGTCATGAATGATAGTATAGCATTGCCAAAAAGGCGCATCGCAGGCATGGCACGAATCTTTTCGATGTCGAAAAAACGGTTACCCTTTGTGTAGTCGGCTTCTCCGGAGACGATTGGTTGTATAAAAAAGGGAATTAAAGCCGGATCCATCTGACCATCTCCGTCAACCTTGACGATTATTCCCATCCCCTCATCAATCGCGGTTTCATAACCAGTCATCACAGCACCACCAACGCCTTGATTCTCAGCATGACGCAGAACTCTCACTCTCGGATCTACGCAGTTCTTTCCCACAAACGCTCCAGAGTTCTCTGGACACGCATCGTCTATTACCAAAATCAGATCTACTTCAGAGCCAATACCCTTGATGACACCCAAGATATGATCCCTTACCTTATAACATGGGATAACTACACACACTTTCGTTTTATCATTCATTGAATTCTCACAAGTTGGCGACACTCAAAAAGCTGAACTCAAATCAACGAAGACCTAACGGACGGCACGATTAGACTCGCATTAATCCAGTGGTTTAAAGGACAACATAAGACAGTCTTTAACGTGCGCTATCATTTCCACCTTATTGCTATTAACAATAGGGCTTTTGCTCACCCCTTTTAAAAGCAGATGGAAGGGTTTTGTGGGGTCAAGGAAAGATGTTCTCATCGAAACCGGAGCATAAGACTCCAGAAATTCACCATATTGTTTTCCAACAACGTCACCGATGTTCGCCAGGGGCGATCTTGCCATAAGTTCACTATACACTTTTCCAACAGCGTCACCCCACATCCTGTGTTTTGAAAGCGGGGGAGCTACAGCAAGATGCTCAGCAAAGTAGCGCTCCTTAGCGACTACTACGACTGGGTATGAGGTATCTACAATCATTCTCTTTAGTAAGGCGCAGTCATCCAACTTTAATTGAATCTCCCTTCCCATTTGAACTGAAGAAACGACACCGTTAAATATCATAGCCATACACAATATCGATAATCCTATCATGCTTTTCCCCTTGTAAAAAAGAGCAGCACAAAAAAACACTATCACAATTAATAGCACATAAAGTTTCGGATAAGTATCCGCCCAAATCTGACTATTTTCTATCCCTCCGAACATATTTATACTACTAAGACCACTCATTTGAGAATAATACCCCGCAATTAAAACAAGCACTATGATTGTCGACAATATTGTTCTTTCTCGCTGACTAAAGGTTAACCGAAACCCATAAACCAGAAAAAAAACCAGCGGGACAGAGGAGAAAAAATAGTACCGGTAAAAAAGCGTAGATTTAATATCCGCAGCTGGATACCCAAACTGAAAGACCAAAGACACCGAAAGCGAAATAAATGGCATACCAAGGGTCAGAAGCGCAAATATCCAGTCAACGCTTTTTTCTCTCAATGACCTTATGATAACAATCGCAGCAATTGTCATAGGAACTATCATAAGCAACCAGCTGACACTGAAGCTACCGACAATCAAATCAAAAAACCTTTTCGGTTGATCGATCATATTACCTATAGCCAAAGGCAGGAACCTCGCTCCGATGTGTGAATATACGCTGGTGGTTGCTCTGGGAAGGAGAGTATAAATAAGTACGAAACACGCTAAGAAGGTTAGTGTTAACAAACCTAATATCTGAAATTGTTTTCCCAAGAAAGCTTGTTCTTTATACCTTACTGCAGCTATCGAAAGCATGAAGAAAGCGAAAAACAATAACGGAACCAATTTTGGCGAACTAAAAAACCCTATGGAAGCAACCGCACCAAAAATCAGTGCTGAAAACCTCTTTGCTCTTAAGCTTGTAACGAAAAGCATGATTGCGCTGCAGGACCAAATCGCCGCAACCACTAAAAAAAGTAATGGTTGGGTCATCGCATGGCCCAAAATCGAAAATTGCCCCATAATGAATACAAGCACTATGCCAAGCAATGAAGACGTCGAATCCAATCTAGATCTAAGACCAAAATAAAAAATAAGCAAGCCTAAAGAAAAAATCAGGAGATTTATAATTTTTAAATATTCGAAATAGTATTCTGTTGAACTGAAAGCAGGCGAAATCAGATAAGCATATATAGGCTCTGATAGATAAACAGATTGAAAATTACCAGACCATATTTCCGATGCAGCATCTAGATAAAGTAACTCATCCGATCCCCAGTAAGAGACAGGAATCAAGATGAGTACGCGGATCAGCAATGAAGTGAAAAGCGCAAAAAGTAAAACAAATTTGAAATTTGGAAATGCCATATCTATACTCTATCCTTTATCCGAGATTATTCTGAGCAAGATTGCCTGCCCGAGAGGAAACAACATTCGGAGCTGGCCATGAATGGAGGCTCGCTCCGCGATACGGCACGCGAATTAAAACACTACCCATTCTTAATCGCCAAAATAGTTGATCTTTCTACAAACGAATACCATCGGTGCGTGCAGAGTAGTTTTTCTCCAGCCACTGAATGGTTTTATCAAGCCCTTCCGCCAATGAGGTGTCACACGCCAGCCCCAAATTTCTGAGTCGTATCACATCGAAAATCTTAATCATTTGGCCGTTTGGCTTACTGGTATCCCACTTAATTTCCCCATCCCACCCCATTTTCTTCTTTACCGTCTCGGCAAGTTCTTTGATGCTGGTCTTGGTCCCTGACGAAATGTTCACCGGCTCACTGCTATCGTAATTCTCAATAAACCAAGGGATAATTTTCGCGACATCACCGGCATAAACAAAGTCACGCACTGGAGCGCCATCTCCCCACATGACAATTTCTTTTTCGCCAGAGAGCTTGGTTTCGTAGTAACGACGCACCATAGCCGGGACCACATGAGATTCGCTTATGCTGAAGTTGTCGTATTCGCCATACATATTCCCAGGGATGAGCACAACCGAATTCAAACCATACTGTTGCCGGTAACTTTCCGAGGCGACGATGCCCATTTTCTTGGCCACGGAGTAGCCAGCGCTTTCGGTTTGCGGATATCCATTCCACATCTGATCTTCCGATATGGGCGATATTGCAGTGGCAGGATAGCTACAGCCGCCCATGGGATAGATCATTTTCCTGACCCCGTGTCGCGCCGCTGCTTCGAACATTAACGTGACAAACAACGAATTCTTGTAATAGAAATCCGCTGGATAGAGACGGTTGGCACCAATTCCACCCGAGTAAGCAACAAGATGAATCAGAACTTCCGGTTCATGTACCTCGAACATGCGCTTGACCTGATCCGGATCCAGCAGGTCAAAATCTTTTGTAGAGAGGCCAATCACATTATCAGCACCATAAACACTCTCCAACACCGGTATTAGATGCTGCCCAAGAAATCCGGTTGATCCGGTAACAACGATATTTTTCATTTTTCAATCCCAATTCTCGACATGAAAGCGTTTGTTGAATTTGCCAAATTGAGTACTCCAACGTAGCTCCGTAGACACAGCACGCTCACAATTTTTTAACATTTCATCATATACGGAAGACCCGAAAATTCTTTTTGCCTTTCTGATGCCATTAATAAGTTGATGCCTCTCCCATCCATCCAAAACCAGACCACACCCATACCGCTCGATAAGCATCTTGGTCTGAGGGTGCGGCGCTGAAATGACAGGAACTCCAGTGGCGACGGATTGGAAAAACTTATTTGGTGCAGCATTCAAAAATGCATGTCCTACCGGCAGCCATAACAGCAGAGAGAAGCTGTATTCCGGCAATACCTTATCCAGTGTAATTTTTGGTACCTGTCCATGCCATTTGACTCGATTTTCCCTCCTAAGCCCCTTAAGATGATCCCATTTTCCCTTCATTGTATTTATTGATTCATTTGTTCCCTGTAAATCACCATAAACATCTATAGGATAAGGCGCCATTTGTTCATCAAATATATATTTGCCAATGGATAGGTCGGCATTGAGTGTACCCGCATAAATAAAACGCCCGTTTTTATCCTTATTTACTACGAAGCTATCAGAAGGCGCATTGTAAAAAACAAAAACCTTCTCCCATCGTATTCCAAGAAAGTTTGTGTCGTACTGTGCGCGATTCGATTCCGGAAATAACCAAATATCGATTTTTTCTGCCTGTCGCTTCAGTCGTTCAATTTTACACGAGGCATCTCTCGCTTTCAATATTGGCTCCAGGTCTTCAAGGGCCAAATGGATCAATTTTTTCGGTCTATATTTGAAGTCATCAATAATATCGAACAAAAGATAGTTCGTTATAATGACAATATCAGGACGTATTGCATTAATAACTCTTGCGCACTTATCATTATACTCGCTACGTCCAACTATCGTATACGGATGCATGGATGTGGCTACTGTTTCCAGTGTCATATTTGATAAGTTCATATCTATAACAGAGCGCTCTGGCACCAACGGTTGTAAAATATGACTCGCTGTTTGTAGCTCCTTGCTAATTGATTCTGTCAATTTTGCTATCTGTGGAGATCCATAGCCGAAAACAGTATCCGCAATTGTCATTATACGGGGCGTCATTGGATACCCTCACTAAGCCGATTTACAAGAACGTCAGAGCTATGGAAACCCTTCCATTGTGTAGTGATTTCTTCGATATCTCTTGAGTAAACCGCGTACCTTGTTACGACTTCAGCAACAGCAGCCAAAAAATCTTCATTGATGCAATAGAACGTCCCCCCTTTAAAAAGTGGAACCGTCGAGTCAATATCCATCTCATGCACTTGTACCGAAATCCCATACACTGTGGTGTCGCATAGGGACATAACATTTCCGCGCCCATCATCCAGATCAAATTCCAGAAGAAACCTTTCTTTTTTTGGTAAACGCAGAAGAGCATAAGAATTTTCGGATCTCAAATCAACTGTAAACTGCCGAAAGAAGACCGCCTCTTCACTTGCCACCAAAACTATTTCCGGAGAACTCTTCCAACGAATGTGTGCATAAACTCCCGGCCGTGCGGTTAATTGACTGATCTTAACCAAAAGCCAAACAACATCTGATCTTGGATGGGTATGGATTACAAACCTAGAATGTGCCTGAAGATTTTCCAACGTCACAGACTGCAGTTTGGGCTGCGTTTTCAATAGGTCGCGATAATACCTTTGATTGACTTCAAACAGTTCCTGAGACATCCATGATTTATCGGTGGCTACGAAAGGTGTGCCTGCAACTATTGCTTCAGCGAATATTCCTGAACTCCGTGCATAGTAATTACTGGCATTGTATGGGATCAGGAGAATGTCCGCCTGATTAACCAGGTTCGTATACTCCTGACTCTCAAAAGGCCCTTCAAGTAGGTCCACAAGCGCGTTTGGTTCAGCTGCAAGCTCTGCTTTAGCAATCCGTGAACCTAGCTCACCATCAGGAACGTTGAAATTGCTCTGGAACGTGTAATGTACACTTTCTCTACTAAAACCAGCTGCTCGTAAATCATCGACCATGCGAGCCAACAGTGGGTACCCTTTCTCGTCCCTTGCATCACCGATGTATGAGATATTGATTGGTTTCTTGTCACTTTGCTTTAGCCGATTTAGTGAACCATCAAGCGGGATGGGAAGGGTCGTAAACCTAAATACTCCGAGTCGCTTGTACTGATCGGTGAGCGCATTCGTATCGGTGTAAAAATTGAAAATCGCTTTTTCCTTATAAACCATCGATTTGCATAGCAAAAAAGCTTGTAACGTCTTGAATTGTGAATTAATCTGATCTTGATAGCTCGGCTCACGTCCATGAAAAATGTTTCGGCGGAACAAGAAGTGCCATGAAAGAGATTCCATTTGCAACTTCCTCACAGCCAAGGCGACACCAACCAATTCAATATTTCCTAGTGTTGGTATAAATACCAAGTCTCCGCTTTCTGCATTAGCTCGCACAAGCAGGCGCTGAATATCCATCGCAAACTGCTTTGCATAACTATCCGAACGGACTAACGATCCACGCTGACGTACTAGGATATAAGGGAGAAGTATCAGCGAACACAATACACCTACTACAGCACCCATAGATACGAGCACTAGTTGTACAATCCGTCGTGATATTACCAAAATAACCGACGTTGATAATTTTTCACGGAACCGGCTGAGTTTGAAAAGAGTATATCCAAAGAAAATTTTTCCTGCTGATATCCGTCTGTCAGTGGTTATTGTTCCATACCGCTCCAGGATATCAAGTAGCGACAAGCCCTCTACCGATGCCATATAATACGTCGACCCCAGTGAACTACCCATCAGTCCGCATAGCAGTTGATTCTTCGTTGCAATTATCCCTTTAATGAACTTGTGTATACCTGAAGTAAGGATAGTGTATTCGCTTTGAAGGTTTTCCCAAAAGGTGTGGGTAAACCCTTTTTCAACGACATCGATGTGCTCACTACTAATATCCTCACAGTCTTTATGCACTCCTAGGATAGTCTTAAATCCTTTTTTCTTGGCTGCTTTTAAAACGCGCAACGCATACTCGAGATGATGCCCGCCTGAATCTTTGATTGACTGGTCGATAAGGATAAATCTTTTCATCTATTGGACACCTTGAAAAATATGGTTTTCGTCAATAAATCGATCAACATCTTCCGGGCCGTACTTTCATCGGGCAATACCAACCTGGTTACTTACGACCACTACCAGATAACCCGCTTGTTTGAACCGTTTAATTGCCTCTTTAGCACCAGGGATCCATTCCCAATCCTCAATTCTGTAAAGATAGTTCTTTTCAACATTGATGGTACCATCTCTATCCAGAAATATTGCCGGTTTTGGCTGATCGGCGCGTTGTGTATGAATCGAGAAAAACATTCCAGCCCTAATCTCTAATGAACCTGCGCCTTGTCTACGATCACCTCTGCAAATGCAAAAGCGCTGGTAAAGGCGGGAGATATGGCATTCAGCACGTGGAGCGAGTCATCGGTAGTTGTCAAGATGTAGTCCATCTCCAATCTACTTGTTTTGGTATTAACCAGCTGTGGTCGGATGCCTGCCTTCTTTGTAGGCACCATCTCCTTCGCTAAGAGCGATGGCACGAGTTTACGCGCGGCATTTAGGAAGTTTCGCTTCCAATATTTACTCATTTCGGCATGAACCAGTTTGCGGAAGTTGTCCTCGTTATTGAGGTACATTCCGGCAATTTGGTAGCCGATGTCCAGCGACTCCGCCAAGTTGATACCCTGTAACCAACCATAGTTTTCACGGCCAAAGGCGGGGATGGCGGTTGGTCCTACGTAGACATCTCCGCTAATGACTCTTGTGAGATGAACCCCCAGGAATGGCATATCGATATCCGGCACCGGGTAAATATTGGCTCTTACCTTATGATTGGCAGCCAGACTCAGCTTCCAATAGATACCTTTGAAGGGGACCAGGGCAAATTCCTGTGCGAGTCCAAACTGTTTGGCAATGGTATCCGCATAGGCGCCTGCACAATTGAATAGAAAGCCATAACCGACATCGCCCTGTGTGGTATTCAGTTTAGACCGTTGCAACGGTCCTCTTGCTTTACAACCGAATAGAAATCTGACTCCTTGATGTTCAAGTTTCTCTTTCAGCCTGAACAGAATCGCTGAGGAGTCAATCACAGCCGTAGTAGGGCAATAGATCGCTGCTGCTCCCGGAGCTGCAAAGGGTTCAAGCGCTTTCAATTGCTGCTGGTCGATCCGTTCAGCCGGGATTTCATTCTCCCTTGCATTTCGCATCAATCTTTCAATAGTCGGCAATTGCTTTTCCGATGTAGCCAAGATGACTTTTCCGGACGGGTTAACTGCTATACCTTCTGCCCGAGCGAACTCTACCATTCGCCGACCGCCAGTTGCGCACACTTTTGCCTTCAGCGTATCGCTTCCATAGTAGATACCACTATGCATAACACCGCTGTTGCGGCCGCTGGCATGTGCGCCTAGATCAGACTCTTTCTCTAACACGGCAACCCGGGCGGCAGGTTGTCGCTTGCGCAACTCTGCCGCCACGGTTAGGCCAACGATGCCTGCCCCGATAATGACGAAGTCGAAGTTCTGTGCCATCTACCGGTATCAGACGTTACCGTAGCGCGCGTTGCGGATCATGGTATATCCCTTGATCAACTCGCTTATGCCGCGGTCGAGCGAGAACTCGGGCTTGAATCCGGTTGCCTCTATCTTATCGTTCGAGACAATGTAGTTGCGCTGGTCCGGATCTTTTCCGATCTTCTCCTCAACAAAGATGAACTCCGGCAACTGCTTCTGAATCTGTTCGCAGAGATCTTTTTTGGAGACATTGGCATTGGAAAGGCCAACATTGTATATTTCGCCTTTCATGGTGTCGTAGTTGTTCAACGCATGCCGAAAAACACGGGAAACATCGCGCACATGGATGTAGTTACGCTTGAAATGGCTTTCGAAAAGCACCACAAAGCGGTCGTAAACTGCACGATAGGTAAAGTCATTAACGAGTAGGTCGATACGCATGCGGGGCGACATGCCAAAAACGGTAGCCAGCCGGAAGCTGATGGCATTGGGGTGGTCCATTAGTTGCTTTTCAATCTCCACCTTCTCGATGGCGTATTGAGAGAGGGGTCGCAATGGTGACTCTTCGTTGCAGTAGTTGTTCTCATCCCCGGTACCGTAGGCGCTATTGGTCGTGGGCATGAGTACGATTTGCTCCTTGGAGAGGAGTTTGAGCATTAGTGTAATGGCATCGTGATTGACGGTCGTAGCACCAACCGGGTCTAGGCTGCACAGTGGTGCACCTACCAGAGCAGCAAGGGGAATGATGACATCAGCATCTTTCATGAGTGATACCATGGTCTCTTTAACCCGGATATCCCCTTTAACTACTGAAAAATGTGGGTGATATGCGCAGTGGTTCAGGCTGGTCTGCTTGAACATGAAGTTATCAAGCACTGTGACCTTATGACCAGCAGCGAGCAGATCGGGCACCATGGTCGAGCCCAGGTAGCCGGCACCGCCGGTAACAAGAATGTTGTAGGACATCTACTTCACTCTTTTTTCGTTTGATGTTGAAAAAGGGCCTCTTCCACGCATTCACACAGGGTATGTGCGAGGATAATGTGGAGTTCTTGTATTACGCTGGTCCTAGTACCCGGCGCGACGATACAGTAGTCGGCCGTTGCTTTTGCCGGACCTCCGCCTTGTCCTGCGAAAACGATGCTTTTCACGCCTGATGAGCGGCACTGGTCCAACGCTTTAAGGATGTTGCTCGATTTTCTGGAAGTGGTGATTCCCAGAAAAGCGTCGTTCCGCTGAATTTTTCCAGCCAACTGACGTGAAAAATGGAGTCTGCAATGTTCCGCGATAGGGTCTGGGCGTAACTCATGTCCTTTTCTTTTTCAATATTCGCGGGACTAATGCGTAGTCTTCGGGAATACCAATATCAAGAAAGGTGACATCCTGAATGCTGGCCGCTACATTTCCTCCTTTGACCATAGCTGCGAGAAAGTCCTGCTCCAGTGAAAATTTATCCGGAAAGTTCCGAAGCTGGCCGGTCACCGCTTCGGTATCAAGCAGGTAATAGCCCCCGTTGACCAGACAGCGTGTGCTGGCTTTGAGGCCAAATTGGGTAATGTGACCATGACCATCGACGCCAACACCGCCATAGCGATCATTTCTCTGCATTGGCTTAAGGGCAATCGTCACTGGCTTTTTGGCGAACATGGCATCGGTCACCAGTTGTGGTAGGTTGACCTCGTACCATGTATCACCGTTAGCAAGGATGACCTGTGGGTTTTGCCAGTGGGTCTTTAGCAACACTTGCCGGAGCCCTCCACCGGTACCAAGTGGCGTCTTTTCCGGAACATAATCTATGTTGCATCCATGGTACCAATGGCCAAAATGGCTCTCGATAATCTCTGCGAGGTATCCAACCGACAATATAAATCGTTGAATGCCCTGTTCGATCCAGTAGTCCATCAGGTATTCCAGAAATGGACGTCCTCGTACGGGTGCCATTGGCTTTGGAACATCGCTAACAACTGTGCGGAGACGCGTTCCCAGGCCACCTGCTAGAATGATGGCTTCGGTCGGGGTGTGCTTAGTCATTCGTTCGTTCCCGCAGTGATGCGTTCGTTATACAGCTCGAACTTTATATCTCAACAGAACGCCTTGTTACAAAATTTTCGGATCATGGCCTCGTTAGGGGATGCAAGCACGAGAACCTTGCTACGGCTCATAAAGTCGCTTAGCCGTTTTTCGGCCTTGTCTATAAACGCGGCATCACCAGTGCCAATTACCTCATCCATCAACACAATATCGGCATTTGTGGAGGTTACCGTGGCAAACGCTAGCCGCGTGATCATGCCTGACGAGCAGCTCTAACACCGCTCTTGCTTGCAGCAAAGGATAACTCTTGATTGGTATATAATCACACGGAACCTGATATCTCCTCGCGGCAGCTGCTCACTGCGTTAGTGTTGGCGATGGTGGCGAGCGTCGAAGCCGTTCGACCAGACCGGTCTTACCCGCGAAAGATCAAGCCCGCCAAGCTCCACTTAACAAAAGGGTTTTGAGTGATGATTATTGAAAAGAAAGTACATACGTGCCGCAAATGTCACAGCAAAGTGCTGACCAAAAATAACATAAATGTATGCGGCAACCTGCAATATCATTGTAAAACCTGTGGCGCCTACGGCGTACTTGAACCCCGAGAGCCCTATACGGAGAAAGAGCAGGAGCTTATTATAAAGGCTTATTAGGAATTAGCCGTTTCTTGCCTAAATTCAACTAACAAAGAGGCTGAAAAAACTGAATTTTTCAAGATTCCCAAAAAGGCGAGGTGAGTTTACTGGCCCAAAGGGCAAAACTCAAAGCATGTCAAAACCCCATCTTCTCGAAGAAGCTCTTGACGCCATCGAGCCAGGAGGTGGCGTGAGGGCTGTGTTTACTGCCCCCGGCCTGAACTGCTTCGTCGAGCTCGCGTAGCAGCTCCTTTTGGCGCTCGGTCAGGTTGACCGGCGTCTCGACGACCACGCGGCAGATGAGGTCACCGATAATGCCGCCGCGCACCGGCTTCACGCCCTTGCTGCGCATCCGAAACATCTTTCCGGTCTGGGTCCCGGCGGGGATCTTGAGCATGACCTTTCCGTTCAGGGTCGGCACTTGCAGCTCACCGCCGAGGGCCGCGGTGACGAAGCCGATGGGTACCTCGCAGAACAGGTGATTGTCCTCGCGCGTGAAGATGGGGTGCTCTTTGACCAGAATCTGAACGTAAAGGTCCCCGGGCGGTCCACCCTGCTCCCCCGGCTCGCCTTCGCCGGACAACCGGATGCGATCACCGGTATCGACGCCCGCCGGGACCTTCACCGAGAGGGTCTTCTGCTCCTGGACCCGGCCCTCACCCCGGCAGTAGCTACAATGCTCCTCGATGACAGTGCCTTGGCCGCGACACTGGGGACAGGTCTGCTGTACCGAGAAGAAGCCCTGTTGCATCCGTATCTGGCCGCCGCCGCCGCAGGTCAGACAGGTCTTGGCGGAGGTCCCCGGTTTGGCACCGCTGCCCCCACAGAACTGGCACTCCGCCAAGGTGGGGACGCGGATCTTGATTTCCTTTCCCGCTACCGCCTCTTCCAGGGTCAGGGAGAGATCGTAGCGTAAATCGGCGCCCCGATGCACGCGCTGGCCCCTACTCCGGCCCCCACTGCCGAAGATGTCCCCGAACACGTCACCGAAAATATCGGAGAAGCTGCCGCCACCGAAATCCCCTGCCCCACCGAATCCGCCGCTCGTCTCCACCCCGGCATGGCCGAATTGATCGTAGGCCGAGCGCTTCTTGGGGTCGTTCAGGACCTCATAGGCCTCCTTGGCCTCCTTGAACCTACGTTCCGCTTCCGCTCCGGGATTACGGTCCGGGTGGTACTTCATGGCGAGGCGCCGGTAGGCCTTCTTCAGGTCGGAGTCGCTGGCGTTGCGGCTGACACCGAGCACCTCGTAGTAATCGCGTTTGGACATGGCTCCAAAGTGGGCAGTGGGCAGTGGACGGCGGGCAGATCTCAAACCTCAGGATCAATGGAGCATCCAAGCAAAAACGGTGCATGGGTAAGGCACCCATGCGCTCCTGTCCACTGATCACTAGCGACTGATACTATTTCTTGTCGTCTTTGACCTCTTCGAACTCGGCATCCACCACGTCGTCCTGATTACCGCCGGTCTCGTCCCCACCGGCCTTGGGACCCATATCAGGTCCCGCCGCGCCGCCGGGCGCCCCGCCCTGCTGCTGGGCATAGAGACGCTCGGCCATCTTGGCGGAGGCCTCGCCCAGGGTCTTGATTTTGCTGTCGATGGCGTCCTTGTCCTCGCCCTTCATGGTCTCTTCCAGGTCTTTGATGGCGGACTCGATGGAGGCCTTCTCGTCGGACTCCAGCTTGTCCCCGAGCTGCTCCATGGACTTGCGGGTGGCGTGGATCATGGTATCCGCCTGGTTGCGGGCCGCCACCAGTTCATGGAATCTGCGGTCGTCTTCCGCGTGGGCCTCGGCGTCCTTGATCATCCGCTCGATCTCGTCGTCAGCGAGGCCGGATGAGGCCTTGATGACGATGGACTGCTTCTTGCCCGTGGCCTTGTCCTTGGCCGAGACATTGAGGATGCCGTTGGCATCGATGTCGAATTTGACCTCGATCTGGGGTACCCCGCGGGGGGCGGGGGGGATATCGGTCAGGTCGAATCGACCCAACGACTTGTTGTCGGCTGCCCGCTCGCGTTGTCCCTGCAGCACGTGCACCGTCACCGCGGTCTGATTATCGTCGGCGGTGGAGAAGATCTGTTGGGCCGAGGTGGGGATGGTGGTGTTCTTCTCGATGAGCTTGGTCATCACCCCGCCCAGGGTCTCAATCCCCAAATTCAATGGGGTCACGTCGAGCAGCAGAACGTCTTTGACCTCGCCGCCGAGCACGCCGCCTTGAATGGCAGCGCCGATGGCCACCGCCTCGTCGGGGTTGACGTCCTTGCGCGGCGCCTTGCCGAAAAAGGCCTCCACTTGCTCCTGGACCTTGGGCATCCGGGTCTGGCCGCCCACCAGGATCACCTCGTCGATGTCACCCGCGGTTACGTCGGCATCCTTGAGGGCGATTCGGCAGGGCTCGATGGTGCGCCCCACCAAATCCTCCACCAGCGATTCGAACTTGGCCCGGGTGAGCTTGACGTTCAAGTGCTTGGGTCCGGCTGCATCGGCCGTGATGTAGGGCAGGTTGATGTCGGTCTGGTGGCTGGAGCTGAGCTCGATCTTGGCCTTCTCGGCGGCCTCCTTGAGACGCTGCAGGGCCAAGGGATCATTGCGCAGGTCAACGGTTTGATCGCGTTTGAATTCGGCCACCAGGAAGTCGATGATGCGCAGGTCGAAGTCCTCGCCCCCGAGGAAGGTATCCCCGTTGGTCGAGAGCACCTCGAACTGGTGCTCGCCTTCGATCTCGGCGATCTCGATGATGGAGATATCGAAGGTACCCCCGCCCAGATCATAGACCGCGAGCTTTTGATCGCCCCGCTGCTTATCCATACCGTAGGCCAGGGAGGCGGCGGTAGGCTCGTTGATGATGCGCTTGACATCCAGGCCCGCAATCCGGCCGGCATCCTTGGTCGCTTGCCGCTGGGAGTCATTGAAGTAGGCGGGCACGGTGATGACGGCCTCCTTGACCTCACCCCCCAGATAGTCCTCAGCGGTCTTCTTCATCTTCTGGAGGACCTTGGCGGAGATCTCCGGCGGGGCCATCTTCTTGCCATTGGCCTCGACCCAGGCGTCGCCGTTGTCCGCCCTGACGATTTGATAGGGGACCATATCCTTGTCCTTCCCCACCACCTGGTCATCGAACCGCCGGCCGATCAGTCGCTTGATCGCGAACAGGGTATTCTGCGGATTGGTAACCGCTTGCCGCTTTGCGGATTGGCCGACCAGGACCTCATCGTCGTTGCTGAAGGCAACGATGGAAGGGGTAGTGCGGTCGCCTTCCGCGTTCTCGATGACTTTGACCTTATCCCCCTCCATGACGGCGACGCAGGAGTTGGTCGTACCTAGGTCAATGCCGATGATTTTGCCCATGATGCTCTTATCTCCAAGTTGAGTTCTCGTCGCTCGACGCGCCTTCTCTGCCGACTCAGTTGGGGTAAAACCCTGTGGTTTTCAAGCCTGTTCCGATGCCGGGGCCGCCGCGACAATCACCATGGCCGGTCGCACCAGCCGGCCATTGAGCAGATAGCCTTTCTGGATCACCGTGACCACTGTGCTAGGGGCCGCATCTTGCGTGGGCTGTATGGTCATGGCCTGGTGATACGCGGGGTCGAAGGGCTCGTCCTTCGGGTCGATCTGCTCGACGCCAAATTTGCCCATCACGTCCGCGAGCAGCTTGAGGGTCAGCTTCGTGCCCTCGCGGAGCTTGGCAAGGTCCGCGCGCTCGTCCAAGGCCGCGTTGTGGCCGAGCTCCAAGCTGTCGCGTACCTGCAGCAGCTCGCGCACGAAGCCGTCGAGGGCGAACTTGTGCGCCTTCTCCAGCTCGTTGGCCTGACGCCGTTTCAGGTTTTCCATCTCGGCGCGGACCCGCAACACTTGGTCCCAATTTTCGTCCGCCTTGGCCCGTGCGTCCTCCAGCAGGGCGGTCAGACGCTCCGGCGTAGCATCCCCGGCCGGGTCGGCGTCATCCGCCGCTATCGCTGTCTCTTCGGCTCCCGCTGCCACTACGCCCTCCGTCACCTCTGTCGTCTCTGTCGTCTCTGCCGTGTCCTGCGCCGATTCGTCCTGCCCTTCCGGCTCCTGTTCCGGCTTGTCTGTCTCTCGTTCCCCTACCATCTGAACCTCCGAGTACCCTATTGTTGCTTCAGGGCCGCCGTCAACAGACGCGCGGTCATGTCCACCAGGGGGATGACCCGCGGATAATTCATTCGCGTCGGCCCGATCACCCCCAGCACGCCGATCACCTGATCGTCGCTACCATATGGCGCCGTAACCAGGCTACAGTCGTCCAGCAACTGATAGCCGGACTCCTCGCCGACGAAGATCTGCACCCCCTCGGCCGCGATGCAGCGATCGAGCAGATGCAGGATCTGACTCTTCTCCGTAAAGGCGTCGAAGAGCTGTTTGAGCCGTTCCACGCTCGCCAGCTCGTTGAATTCCATCAGGTTGGTCTGCCCGGCGATAAAGCAATCGTCGGTGCCCTCGGCGGCCTCCACCACCCCTTGTGCCATCTCTACCGCCTGCAACATGACCCGGTCCATATGCTCGCGGGTGGTCTTCATGTCTGCCACCAGGCGCCTGCGCACCGCATGCAGATCCTGGCCGGTGAACATGGCGTTCAAACAGTTTGCCGCCTGCTCGAGCTCTGCCGGTAAATAGCTGCGATCCGTATTGACAACCCGGTTGTGGACTTCGCCTTCGCTGGTCACCAGAATCGCCAGCACCCGACCCCCGGACAAGGACAAAAATTCGATCTGGCGGAAGGCACCGTGCTCGTGGCGCGGCATCATGACCACCCCGGCGAGACGGGTTACGCCGGAAAGCAGCTGGGAGGCGCGCTCGATCAGCGTGGAGGCATCGCCGAGGTCGTTCAGCTGGCGACGCATCGCGGCCACTTCCTGTTCGGCCAATCGCTTGACGGTAAGCAGGGAATCGATAAAGAGCCGGTAACCCAAGTCCGTAGGTACCCGCCCGGAGGAGATATGGGGCGAGGACACCAGCCCCATCTCCTCCAGATCCGCCATCACATTGCGCACCGTCGCCGGGCTCAGCTCCAGGCCCGTTTCCTTCGACAGGGTCCGGGAGCCCACAGGCTGACCATCCCGGATATAGCGTTCAATCAGGACCTTGAGAAAATGCTGGGCGCGCTCGCTAACCTGGCTGTCACCGCTGGCAGTACTCGTCATCAAGACCCTCTCGCGGGAAATCGAAGCTCGACCACAGCGAGCAGGTTAGCACTCGATTTATACGAGTGCTAACAGGGCAATGTAGGGTTTGCACGCAAGGCTGTCAACTTTGGGTAGTGCTTATTAATGGGTAGTGGTGAACTTCTTGCTGAACCTCTCTCTTCTTCGATGGGATAATTGCACGATCACTATATATTGAGCACTACCCAATTTGTACGCAGGTGTACTAGCGGATCTCCACCAGGGTCCCTACCGGGACCAGATCAAAGAGCTCGGTCAGATCCCGATTGCGCACGCGAATGCAACCATGGGAGCAAGGCACTCCCATGGGTTCCGTGTCCGGGCAACCATGGATATAGATGTAGCGACGCAAAGTATCCACGCACCCGCCGCGATTGCGCCCGGACTCCAACCCGGTGAGCCAGAGGATGCGGGTCAGGACCCAATCCCGTCCGGGATATTGCCCTGCTAGCTCCGAGCCATAGATCTCGCCCGTTGCCCGTCGCCCCACAAACACCGTTCCCTCCGGACAGTTGGCCCCGATGCGGATACGCACCCGGTGCAGCCCGCGGGGCGTGCAACCGCTGTCCCGCTGCTCGCCGGGGCCATTGCGGGCGGTAGAGACCTGATACCGCCCGAGCACCCGCCCCCCCTCCCGGAGCTCCAGGCTCTGAGTGGCGAGATCGATCAGGACGCGCTTGGCGATAACGGGCATTTTTCAAAGAGCCAGTCTGCAATCATCTGAGCAGCTGTCTGGTTAGAAGCAACAAATGGTATTAGGGGTTTTACTGTACTGCATTAGAACCAATTTTTTCTCGTTCCCACGCGCTGCGTGGGAACCTGGTTGCTCCGCGCCGCGGAGAGAATCAGGATCCGTTTTAACCAAACAGCTTCTCAGTCATCCACCATGCGCTCCCGGGCCCGCGCGATGGCTGCGCGCACCTGGATCGGGGCGGTACCACCGATGTGGTTCCGGGCGGCCACGGAGCCATCCGGCGTCAGCACCGCGAAGACGTCCTCGGCGATGTCCGCGGAAAACTGCCGCAGTCTCTCCAGGGATAGCTCAGAGAGGTCTTTCCCCTCCCGGATACCCAGGGCCACCGCCTGGCCGACGATCGCGTGGGCATCACGGAAGGGAATACCCTTGCGCACCAGATAGTCCGCCAGATCGGTAGCAGTCGCAAAGCCTTGACGCGCCGTCGCGCGCATACGTTCCGGATTGCACCGCAGCGCCCCCATCATGTCCGTGAACACCTTCAGCGAGCCCTTGAGGTTGTCAACCGTGTCGAACAGGGGTTCTTTGTCTTCCTGGTTGTCCCTGTTGTAGGCCAGCGGCTGGCCCTTCATCAGGGTCAGTAATCCCATCAGGTGCCCGAAAATGCGCCCCGCCTTGCCGCGCACTAGCTCGGGCACGTCCGGATTTTTCTTCTGGGGCATGATGGACGAGCCGGTGCAGAAGGCGTCTGAGAGCTCGACGAAGCCGAACTGGGCGGAGGACCAGAGGATGAGTTCCTCGGAGAAGCGCGACAGGTGCATCATCAGGATCGCGGCGGCGGCGCTGAACTCGACGATAAAGTCTCGGTCCGAGACGGCGTCCAGGGAATTCTCCGCCGGGTGTGCGAACCCCAGCAGCTCCGCCGTATAGTGGCGGTCGATGGGGTAGGTGGTGCCGGCCAGGGCGGCCGCCCCCAGGGGCAGGATATCGACCCGCCGGCGGCAATCCGCGAGACGCTCACGGTCGCGCTGCAGCATTTCGAACCAGGCCATGAGATGGTGGCCGAAGGTGATGGGTTGGGCGACCTGCAGATGGGTGAAGCCGGGCATCACCGATTCGACCTCGCGTTCGGCCAGCTCCAGGATCGCACCCTGCAGGCGCCCGATCTCGACGCGGATGGTGTCGATCTCGGCGCGCAGGTAGAGCCGTACGTCCGTCGCCACCTGATCGTTACGCGAGCGCCCGGTATGCAGCTTCTTGCCGGTGTCACCGATGTCCCGGGTGAGCGCCGCCTCGATATTCATGTGTACGTCCTCGAGGGGGATCGACCACTCGAATCCACCGGCTTCGATGCGCTCGCGGATGCGGATCAGGCCGTCGACGATGAGGTCGCGTTCTTCTGTGGTCAGGATGCCCTGGCGAGCCAGCATGGTGGCATGGGCGATGGAGCCTTCGATGTCGTAGCGGTAGAGCCGGTGGTCGAAACCCACCGACGCGGTAAAGGCCTCCACAAAGGCATCCGTGGGCTCATGGAAGCGTCCGGCCCAAGGCTTGTCAGAGCTGGGTTCATTATTCATCGCGGCGTGGAGGGAAGCATGCTAGGCTGGTGCAATAGCACCGGAGTACCGATAGCATGGGAATCATTTTTTGCCGCAAATGAACGTGAATCAACGCAAATCGCCAGAAATCGATTCGCTGTCATCAAGGGTTCTCGATCTATCTGCGTGCATTTGTGCTTATTTGCAGCTAAGAAAAAAGGTGCCCCGACAATCATCACAATCTCGTACCCCGTTTCCGAATCTTCTGCAGATGTTTTTCACAGATCATGAAAATGTGCTGTCTGTGCGGCAAAAACAAGATATGATTTTTGATCCCATGGTCCGTGACCACAGAGGGCAACCGTCTGTTGGACAGGAGAAGACAGAACTTGTCCTTTCCCTACGAGTATCCCTTGAAGTCGGGTAATACAATCCCCTTCGTTTGTACTCTGTTCGGAGCTGACAAGAATCAGACTCCATCCCCATTTGGTTTTCTCTGAATGAACATTCCCATCTCGGCCAACAGCAAAAACACAGGGAGATGTCATATTGGTTTTTATAGCTCCGATTTTAGCTTCACCCTTATAGTGTACTATGCACTTATCATCCGAGCGCGATATAGTGAGCTCGAAATCGCCAACCACGATTTTCTTTTCAGGCATTCCGTTTTGCGTTCGGTCAGTCTCCTGATCGTAGGGAATTTCATGATCGTTTCCCCAGCAGATCAAAACAAGGAAACATGCAAAAAGTGCAAATATTCCGCGGGCCATTATAACAACTCCCAAAACCATACCTTTTGACAGGCTCCAAAATAATCTCCGGTTTTGGTAATCCCTTTATTCCAAAGATCGATGTGATCACCTCGTCCACCTCGAAATCCTTTCAGGTTTTCGAAGAAAACAATTCCTTTCTTGTTCGTAATGCTGCTCTGCTTGTTTGTAACAAGCCGTGGTGGCCGAACATTCCTCCACAGATAGTTGGCAAGGCCGTCCGCCCCTCGGGCATGACCATGTTTGCAAACAGGATGCTTATAGCCGGCCAAACCGAACCCCGTCTTTTCCAGTGCAATCGAGAACCGTATTGCACATTGGTTTTGCCAAGGCCCATCACATGGTCGTAATAGTTTTGGGTAGTTAGTCCATAATGATTGAAATGAAAGGACCATGATATTCCTCTCAATTAAAATGTATTGAACATCGAAAAAAGTAACTATTCGGGTACAATTATGTTCTCTCGATGCGGCGCTTGTGGTTCGACAATAGGAATTCTTTTTTGCCGCAAATGAACGCGAATCACCGCAGGTCGGTCAAGTTGGCTCGCCATTATCGATAGCTCTTGATCCATTTGCGTTCATTGGCGTTAATTTGCGGCCAAATCTCTCGTGGGGATCTCTACCGCGACTTCTCTTCTTCGGCACTCGGAAGCCGAATCTCCACGAAGGCTTCATCGCGCAGCCGGCGTAACCACAGCTCGATCGCCGTATCGGCTTTACGCTCCCGAATCACCTCGCGGGCTTTCAACCGCATGGCCTCGTCCGTGGTGTCCTGGGTGCGGCGCTCGATGACCTGGACGATGTGCCAACCGAAGCTGCTCTTGAATGGCGCACTCACTTGATTCGGCGCCAGGGTGCTCATTGCCTTTTCGAACTCGGGTACCGTATCTCCCGGGCCGAGCCAACCCAGATTACCGCCTTTGAGCGCAGAACCTGTGTCGTCGGAGTGGGAACGGGCGAGGGTGGCGAAATCGTCGCCGCCCAGGATGCGGATCCGCAGCTGCCCCAGGTGATTCCTGGCATCGTCGTCGGACACCACCTCGTTGGTGCGGATGAGGATGTGGCGGGCGTTGATCTGGTTGACGATCTTAGGGCCCGAACCCTTGAAATCGGCCAGTTTGATGATGTGATAACCGCTTGGACTGCGTAACGGCTCGGTGCATTCCCCCTTGGTCAGCGAGCGGGCCGCCTTCTGTGCCAACGTTGGGACCTGGCCCAGCGGGAACCAGCCGAGATCGCCGCCTTCCAAGGCCCGCCGTCCATCGGAGAAACGGATCGCCAGCTGTGCGAAATCGGCGCCGCCGCGTAGGCGCTTGACCAGGTCTTTGGCCTTGGCCTCGGCCTTCCTGACCGCTACGGTGGGGGCATTTTCGGAGACCGCGACCAGGATGTGCGAAAGCCTCACATCGCTACGCTTGATCAGGCGGCCGGATTCCCGTTTTAGAAAACGATCGATCTCTTGATCCGTGACCCTGATATTCGTGACGACCTCGTGGGTCTGGAGGCGGGTCGTAATCAGTTTGAGGCGCGTATCCGCGGCAAAGTCCTCGTAGTGCACGCCCTCGGACTCGAGGGTAGCGCGCAGCTCCTCCAACTTCATGCCGTGACGGGCGGCGATATTGGTGATGGTCTCGGTCAGCACGGCGTCATCGATCACGATGCCTAAGTCCTTGGCCTTCTGGAGTTGGAGGCGTCCGAGGATCATGCGTTCAAGGACTTGACGCTCCAGGTCCGGACGCGGCGGGAGCGTCATCCCCCGGTCCCGGATCGCAGGGATCGCTAGGACTATCTGGTGCTCAAGCTCACTGGCGACGATGACATCGTCGTTGACCACCGCCACGATAGAGTCCAGCTCCTCGACCCCCCACAGGGCATCGGCGGGGACGAGGGAGCAGATCAAGATGACGAATAGGGCCCGGATCGGTAGGCCCTGCCCACTGGTGCCCCGAGTACGGCAGCACCGAAGTACCGGTAACACAGGAATCATTTTTTTGCCGCTTGCGTTGATTTGCGGATAATCCTTCCGTGAATATCTGCTCGCTCAACACTATCGGTAATTGGGAGCATCCGTACTTAGTGTATGGAATAACCATAGATACTGCGCTCGAAGAATTTGTCCACCTGTTGTCCGATCGAGCCGAGCCCCGCCAGCTCTACCTGGAGCATGACACTGTTAGTACCGGCGCTGGCCGGCTCGTTCTTCAGATGATGGCCCAGCAGCCGTACCCGCCAGCAGCACTGACCGTACTCGAGGCCGGCGAAGGCCTCCACCGTCTGGCTGTCGAGCAAAGAGTAGTGCCAGCGACCGACGAGTTGGAACCCTCGATTGACCGGTAGACTGAACGACAGGTCGGTATTCTCGTATAGCTTCTCCTCGCCGGTGCCGAGATCAAACCGATAGGCCAGGTTGAGCAGCCGATTGTCTGGTGTCTGGTAGCGTAGCTCCAGGGTCTGCTTTCGCAAGCGATCGGTCTCCTGGTCCGAGTCATATTCGAAGCTCGCGCGACCGGTCCAGTTCTGCAGGAGTCGGGCGCTCAGAAGCCCCGCAATCGGGGACCTGCCCCCCTCTTCGGGCGGACCGGAGACCTGCACGTCCCGGTCGCGAGCGTACAGGATCTGGCCGATGCTGGCCCGCAGCAGCTCCTGCCCCGAGTCCCTGGCGAGGGTTCGTGATGTAAGGCCGAGGGTAACCTGGTTCGCATCGCCGACGCGGTCCCATCCCGTGAACCGATTCAGTCGGAACAGACTGTCGTAGCTGAAGCTCTGTTCGGCGGTGTCAAAAACGGGGAGATCTGCCTGCTCCGTGAAGGGGGTGTGGAGATAAAAGACCCGGGGCTCAAGCGTCTGCAGCGATTCCCGACCAAACCACTTTACCGCACGCTCGAACACCAGCTCCGCATCCAGGTTGAAGCTCGGGATCGCATAGGAGGGACGTGCATCCTTGTCCGGTTGCCGGTCCTTAAGGTCGTATCCGGCCAGATGGAGATTCAGCTGCGGGATCAGATGTCCGTAGCGCCTGCGCAGTGGCCAACGGGCGAAGGGCTGGAGGGTGGTGCGGTGCCCATGTATGATCGTATCGTGATGGAAGTAGTCGTACTCGCCGCTGACGCCCAGCTCGATTCCGGGGCCAACCCGATTGCGCGGATTTATCCCAAAGACCAGCTGGGGCAATCGTGCATAGGGTTTGGACTCGGGCCCAAGGGTTTCATCCAGGGTTTGGAACTCTTGCAGCCGGGTGAGCAGGTACCAGCCGTCGCCGGAATAGCTTAAATCGCCCCGGCGCTCGAGGTTGCGCGTACTGGTTTGCTCCAGCTGGGCACTGAAATCCTCGAGATATTGGTCGTCGGAGACGGCTCTGTAATCCAGGGCAGTCGACCAGCGTGGACCGAAAGCACCCGCCTGCTCGATCCGTAACGCCCAGCGCGTGTCTTGGCTGTCGCGCTGGTTGTCCCGGGGCAGGAGCTCGCCGGAGAGTCGCACCCTCTGGTGGGGCGACAGGTACCTGAATTCGGTCTCGAGCATCGGGCCACGTTTGGTCATATGGCGCATGAAGAAGGTTGCGTCCATATGGGGGGCGATATTCCAATAGTAGGGCACGGTGACATCGATACCGTTGCGGTCCGAGCTACCGAACGTCGGCACCAGGAAGCCGCTCTTGCGCCGCTTATCGATCGGAAACGATAGATACGGGGAGTAGAAAACCGGCAGGCCACGTACCCGTAGCTTGGCGTGGCGTGCCACGCCCCATCCTTTGGCCTGATTCAGCTCCAATTCGGCGGCATCCAGGGACCAGGCCCGCTGTCCCGGTCGGCAGGCGGAATAGACGATATTTCGATACCGGGTCAGGGTCGGGTCAACCAGCTCTGCCTGGTCGGCGTTGCCGCGGGCATTGAGCTTCCCCGTGAATCGGTAGTAGACATCGGAGAGGCTACCTTGGTCCGATGCCAGGTTCATCCGTGCCCCGTCGGCGATGAGCCGGAGCCCCGGGTCGGCGAGAAAGATGCTCCCCTTAGCCACCAGGTCCGAGGTGTTGTGGTCGTAAACAACCCCGTCCGCCGCGACGAATCGGTTGCCTTGGACCCCTCGGACGTCCCCTCTCAGCCATAGCAGATCACTCTCCTGATCATAATCGAAGGCATCGGCGCTCAAGGACAAGGGGTCCTCTGCGGTCGGTGGCGGCGGGCGCACTGCCGGCCCAAGCCTGACCGGGCGGAGACCGCAATACTCCCAATCCAGGCCCTCATGGAGGAGATCGGTATCGACGGTCGCCTGAGTGGATACGCCAGTGGCCGCCTCCGGGGGCGTTGCAGTAGATGTGCGGACCGGGGGTTGCGCCGGTGTGGGAGGCCCTTCTCGACCTTGACCCACGCAACGCCGATCAATACCACCCGCTCCCGCACCGCAGCTCCGACCCTCGCCAGCGCAAACGGCGCAAGCGGTTGCCAGCAACAGGAAGATCCCGACGCAGCAGGCAGGATTGAGGTGATGAGAAGCCATGCTATCGTTTAAAACTACGAATCACGCGAATCCACGCGAAAATTGATTCGCGCTGATTCGCGTGATTCGTGGTTTTTCCTCAATCGACGATCTCCGCCTTCTCGATGATTACATCCTGCATCGGCACGTCCTGGTGGCCGTGCCGGGAGCCGGTCTTGATGCCCTTGATGGTGTTCACCACGTCCATACCGGCGGTCACCCGACCGAAGACGCAGTAGCCCCAACCGTCCTGGCCCGGATAGTCCAGAAAGGCGTTGTCGGACACGTTGATGAAGAACTGAGCGCTTGCCGAGTGAGGCTCCATGGTACGGGCCATGGCGACGGTGCCGGTGAGGTTCTTGAGCCCGTTCTTGGCCTCGTTTCGGATCGGCGTGTGGGTGGCCTTCTCCGTGAAGTCGGTCGTCATGCCCCCACCCTGGATCATGAATCCATCGATCACCCGGTGGAAGAGGGTGGCATCGAAATGGCCTTCGCGTACATAACGTTCGAAGTTGTCGCAGGTAAGGGGGGCCTTATCCGGTTCCAGCTCGATGAGGATATCGCCGTGGTTGGTGGTCAGCTTGATCATCGGGTCGTTCCGGGTCAGCCGTCCAAGCGCGTGATCTTTTCGATGACGACGCCATCCTTCGGCACATCTTTCGAGAACACATCTTTCCCGTCTTTCGAGAAGGCTCCGGTGGGAGTGGCAGCGATCTCGTCCACCACCTCCATGCCGTCGGTTACCTTGCCGAAGACCGCGTAGCCCCAGCCCCGTCGATCCTTGGACTTGTGATCCAGAAAGGCGTTGTCCTTGTGGTTGATGAAGAACTGGGCAGTAGCCGAGTGGGGCTCCATGGTACGGGCCATGGCGAGGGTGCCGCGTTTGTTTTTCAAGCCGTTATCCGCCTCATTCTTGATGGGAGCACGGGTGGCCTTTTTCCGCATCTCCTTGTCGAACCCGCCGCCCTGGATCATGAAGCCTTTGATGACCCGATGGAAGACAGTCCCGGTGTAGAAACCCGCGTCCACATAAGCCAGGAAGTTTTCTACGGTTATCGGGGCCTGATCGGGATAGAGCTCGACAGTAATGGGCCCCTTACTAGTTTCAATCCGTAGCTTGGGGTTGTCCGCCAAGGCCGCGGGGGCGGCGCCGAGCAGGATGAACAGGGTGGCGGCAGCTGCGAGTAGTCGGCACATGGTAGGGTTCCTCCGGCCTGGTTGTTGATCGATCGTGTCTCGACATGTCGGGCTATGGCGCGTCCGGATTCATCGGCTCAACCGATACACCGGAACACGCGCCTAACCCGACCTACAGAACTACCGGTAACCTTAGAATCAGCTGCGTCCTTTACTTCTTCGTCTTACCGGGGGTAGGGGCCGTCGGAGGGGTGGGGGTGGCAAAGGGGGTGCCGTAAGGGGCACCCCAACCGCCATAGCCCGGGTAACCGCCCCAGCCGCCGTATGGGCCGCCCCAGCCGTAGGGTCCGTAACCGTACCGATCGCGATAACGGTTGTAGCCGCGGCCCGAGCCGCGGCCGCCGCCGCTCATGTTCATGCTGAAATCGCCGTAACCATCGCCGAACATGTCGTTCCACCAGTTGTTGTCGTTATAGCCGGAGCCGGGCCAGCCACCCCAGCCGGGCCCACCACCCCAGGGGCCGCCACCACCCCACCAGGCCTGGGCGGAGCTCATAGAGAAAGCGGCGACGCCGGCAATGGCGACAACGCCCAGGATCTTGGAAAGTTTTTGCATAGTCTGTCGCTCCTAATCGAGACAGAGGAGTATCTTCCGCGGAAACCGCGACCACAGACCTCATGGAGGTAACGGCATGGTGATTGGAAGATCGCGTCGAATGACGCAGTGCAAGTGTAAGCCAACCAGCGGCAGATGGGAAATTGCGATCGGCCCGCTAGCGCAACCGAATGATAACGCGATAGAAACAACGGGTTGCCGATTTTTAACCGCTCAAGACTTAAGAGAACCCAGCGGCAATCAAGTACCAACGACCAGCTCCCTGTCATTCGCCACGCGTTCCGATCGCATCCGGTCACTGCCGGCTGGCGGTCGGGGTGAAAACTTGCTCGCCCCGAGGGCCTTTTGGAGTGCGGCGGCAGTCGGTGAGCCCAGTACCGCAGGTGATTCCTCGATGATTGGCTGGTCGCACCGGTCTGGCGGCTGGCACCAAACCGCCGCCGCTTTGGATCAGAAGCGTCCAAAAACCAAAGCGCCATCGCCGCGCCGCGTGGGGAACACCACACTACCTATCCTTGAGCAAAGGTCGTGGTCGTAGCACACACCGCCGCCGGCTGCGATCCGGTCGCGGCGCTTTGCCGGCGCACTCCAAAGGATCGGGCCGTTTGCTCTAAACCTTAGAAGCTGTCTGCTTACGAGCTGAATGATTCGGTGCTGATTGGGGGACTGGACGTGGCTGGAAGCGAGTCGGATTGACCGGGCAAAGGGCGTAGGGCGTAGGATGCGGTGAGCGCGGGAGATCTTTCAGGATGGCTCTGTCGGGTGGCGCGAACCGCATCGATGAATAGTCCGCGCCCAACTAGTCGGGCACGCCCACCGGCCTGGATCGAAATCGGGATCGCAATCGAATCCCGATCCCGATTTCGGGCATGGCGCATCTCTCTACATTTAACCAAACAGCTTCTTAGAATTGAGGCACTCAAGGGAATTTGTTAGTTTGTCAGCGGTATCCGGGCCGGTTCTTCTTCAATCCTCGACGCCTTGTCGGTATGACCAAATGCATCTTCATTACGGGTGGTGTGGTGTCGTCGCTGGGCAAGGGCATTGCGTCCGCATCCCTGGCGGCCCTGCTGGAGGCGCGCGGATTACTGGTGACCATGATCAAGCTGGATCCCTATATCAATGTGGATCCCGGCACCATGAGCCCGTTTCAGCACGGCGAGGTCTATGTGACCGACGACGGTGCGGAGACCGATCTGGATCTCGGGCACTACGAGCGATTTTTGCGTACCCGCATGGGGCGCAACAACAACTTTACCACCGGTCAGATCTACGACAGCGTCATTAGAAAGGAACGGCGCGGCGATTACCTGGGCGGGACGGTGCAGGTGATCCCCCACATCACCGACGAGATCATGCGCAGCATCCGCCTGGGGGCGGAGGGGGCGGATATCGCCATGGTAGAGATCGGAGGCACGGTGGGGGACATCGAGTCGCTACCCTTCCTGGAGGCGATCCGCCAGCTGCGGGTAGAAATGGGGCGCGGGAACGCCCTCTTCATGCACCTGACCCTGGTCCCCTACATCAAGACCTCCGGGGAGATCAAGACCAAGCCCACCCAGCACTCGGTCAAAGAGCTGCGCTCCATCGGCATTCAGCCGGACATCCTGCTGTGCCGTGCCGAGCGCTATCTGCCGGAGGCGGAACGCAAGAAGATCGCGCTCTTTACCAATGTCCCGGAGGCGGCGGTCATCTCCGCCGTGGACGCGGACAACATCTACCGCATCCCCTTCCTGCTGCACGCCCAGGGGCTCGACGACCTGGTGGTGGGGCAGTTCGGGCTCACGGCACCGGCGGCGGACATGTGCGAGTGGGAGCGGGTACTCCAGGGCTTCGACCGGCCCGAGCACGCGGTGACAGTGGGCATGGTGGGCAAGTACACCCACCTCACCGAGGCCTATAAATCCCTTTCCGAGGCCCTGGCCCATGCCGGCGTCCACACCCGCACCAAGGTAAAGGTCGTCTATCTGGATTCGGAGCGGATCCAGGACGAGGGCACCGGATGTCTACAGGGTCTCGACGCAGTGTTGGTCCCTGGGGGCTTCGGTGAACGTGGGGTCGAGGGCAAGATCGCGGCGGCGCGCTATGCCCGGGAGAACCTGGTGCCCTATCTCGGCATCTGCCTGGGGATGCAGGTGGCGGTCATCGAGTATGCGCGCAACCTGGCCGGTCTGGCGGGGGCGCACAGCACCGAGCTCGATCCCGCGACACCGCACCCGGTCATCGCCCTGATTACCGAATGGCAGGAGGCGGACGGTCATATCGAGCGACGCGACGCGGATACCGACCTGGGCGGTACCATGCGCTTAGGGGGCCAAAACTGCCGGCTGGAGCCCGGTAGCCTGGCCCGTAAAGTCTATGGCCGGCCCCAGATCCGCGAGCGCCATCGGCATCGCTATGAATTCAACAATCGCTATCTGGACCGCATGATGGACGCCGGGATGCGCTTCTCGGGCTGGTCTCTGGACGGCAAGCTGGTGGAAATCGTAGAGATCCCGGATCACCCCTGGTTCATCGCCTCCCAGTTCCACCCCGAGTTTACCTCCACGCCGCGGGACGGCCATGCCCTCTTCCAGGGCTTCATCGCGGCCGCGCTCGGGCGGCACGAGGCAGCGGAGAAGGCGACATGATGCGGCTACTCGATTATGAGGTGGGGCTCGACCGCCCCCTGTTCCTGATCGCCGGCCCCTGTGTCATCGAAGGCGAGGGCCTGGTGCAGGAAAGCGCCGGCGTGCTCAAAGCGCTCACCGACGCGCTCGGCATCCCCTTTATCTACAAGGCCTCCTTCGACAAGGCAAACCGCTCGTCCCTGAACAGCTTCCGCGGACCTGGAATGGAGGCCGGCCTGCGAATTCTCGCCGACGTGCGCGACCGGATCGGGGTGCGCGTATTGACGGATGTCCATCAGGACACGCCACTGGATGAGGTGGCCGCGGTGGTGGATGTGCTCCAGACCCCGGCCTTCCTGTGCCGCCAGACCGACTTCATCCGAGCGGTAGCCGATCAGGGGCGACCCGTCAACATCAAGAAGGGGCAGTTCTTGGCCCCCTGGGACATGCGGCTGGTGGTCGAGAAGGCCCGCTCCACCGGAAATGGGGCGATCATGGTCTGCGAGCGCGGCGTCTCCTTCGGTTACAACAACCTGCTCGCGGACATGCGGGCCCTGGCCCTGCTGCGCGCTACCGGCTGTCCGGTGGTGTTCGACGCCACCCATTCCGTCCAGCTGCCCGGAGGCCGGGGGGACAGCTCCGGCGGTCAGCGGGAAATGGTGCCGGTACTGGCGCGCGCCGCAGTCGCCGCCGGGATCTCGGGGCTGTTCATGGAGACCCACCCCCGACCCGATGAGGCCCTGAGCGACGGCCCCAATTCCTGGCCCCTGGGCCGCATGCGCGAGCTGCTGGAGACCCTGATAGAGCTGGACCGGGTAGTCAAAGCTCGTGGTTTTCCCGAGGACGAACCTTAGAGTCCGCAAATGAACGCGAATGAACGCAAATCAACCTAAATGAAATGGACCGAGAACCGTCGCTGATGGCGAATCGATTGCGACCGATTTGCTTGATTCTCTCGTTCCCACGCGCCGCGTGGGAACGCGGAAGCTCTGCGCTGCGGAGGGTTGCAGGCTGGGGTGAGATACGGAACCCCAGCTTCTTCCGGCATACGAGCCCGTAGGGCGGGTCAGGCGCGTGCGCCAAGCGCTGCGATTGCTGCGGCGGTGGGCGCGCCGTCACCCGCCGGATGGCGGCCCGTAGGTTGGATCAGGCCAGGGATGGCTACCACCCGATGGAGGTGGCTGGCATACGGCGGATGGCGCAAGCTTATCCGCCCTACGCGGGCTTTGAGGCATTTAAGGTATTCGCGTGGGGAATTGAGATCAGAGGAGAAAGTGAGAATGACCATTAATGGTATTTATATTTTCCAATTCATTAGCGAGAATGGTATTTTATCTAGTATCGTTGGTGGCATTATTTTAAGTATCATATTTAAATTACCAACGCGACTCATGAATCAAATTAGTGAATTCGATGGGATATATGAGGGGAATGCTGAGGATCTCATTTGTGATAACTCCAAACCGGATCTTGACCTGCTTTATGTTATCCATGCAAAAATGAATTATGATATCCGTGCAAAAATGAATTATGTTATCCGTGCAAGGAATTCTCCCTCATCTCACTACAAGATGAAGGCATACTTAGATATATATGAGAGACCAAATAAAAAGTTCTTAGGGAAGGGTGAATTAAAAGGAGAGCTCCGTGTAAGTAACAGTATGGGATACATGGAATACTCTCTGATTTCGAAAATAGAAGGCGAACATGAACTCGAAAAAGAAAATCATGGATTTATGATCTTCTCGGTGGCCGCCGAAGGAAAACTCTATGGAAATTGGATTACTGCCCGCCCGACAAAAAACCGGAAATGCAAAGTTTTATTTGGCTCAATCTCTTTGATGAGGGTGAAAAAGCCATCGTGGCCCTTTCCGTGGCATAAACTAAAAAAAACTTTGGAAATTGAGAAAACACGTCTTATAAATACATGTGATCCAAGTTCTTCTTGGCCTTCAATACCAGTTAAGGAATACTTAGATATAAAAAATAAAGGAGGACTTTTCGATATCCGGCAAATGCTTCAGCAGGCAATGCAGCTTTCCGTTCTGGATCGCGCCGCCCTGGTCGAGGGACTGATCGCCAGCCTCGACAAACCCGATAACATGCTCGACACCTTATGGCTGAAAGAGGCCGAGGATCGTATGCATGCCTATCGTGCCGGAGAGCTTGCAGCCGTTGATGCGGATGAAGTATTTGCCGAGCTCGGACGCAATCCTTGAAGGTTCGATTTCTATTACCAGTTCGGCGCGAGCGCAGGGAAACGGTTCGTTACTACAATGTGTTAGTTTTTAGATAGCCTCTCAGGCGCGAGGGAAGACGAAAGGCATTTTATGGCGAAACATGACAAGGTACGAGACTATTATTTATTGGAGTGATGAAGATGGGTCGTTCATCGCAGATGTTCCCCAACTGCCCGGCTGTATGGCGCACGGCGCATCACCGGATGAGGCATTAGCCAACGCACAGGATGCTATGCAGCTTTGGATTGATACGGCTCGTGAATTTGATGATCCTATACCGGAACCATTAGGGCGTCGCCTTGCCTATGCGTAATTCGCCTGACGGGCAGCTCCAGGCGACGCTGGAAGCCTCGGTGGCGCTTCGCGGTAGGTTCAGTGGCGGCGCGTCTGAGCCTTAACGATAGGCGGCGCGTCCATGCGTCGCTTATCAAGACGCCGAACGCAGACAAACATCCTTAGAAAATCCTGCCGGTTGTTTCCGGATATTGTGCACCGCCGGATTAACCCGTAACCTCAGTTGATCATCCAACCCGACTTGCTCGAACCGTAAGTCTTTACCCCAAAAGAGGAAACCCCAAATGTCTGAGATCGTTGACATCAAGGCCCGTGAGATCATGGATTCCCGCGGCAATCCCACCGTCGAGGCCGACGTCATCACCGCCACCGGCGCCGTCGGTCGCGCGGCGGTCCCCTCCGGCGCCTCCACCGGGTCCCGCGAGGCCCTGGAGCTGCGCGACGGGGACAAATCCCGCTACCTCGGCAAGGGTGTGCTGACGGCCGTCAAGAACATCCAGGGCGAGATCCGCGACACCCTGGTCGGCACCGAGGTCAGCGCCCAGAAAGACATCGACGACAAGATGATCAAGCTCGACGGCACCGACAACAAAGGCCGGCTCGGCGCCAACGCCACCCTCGGCGTCTCCATGGCCGCCGCCCACGCCGCGGCCCAGGAACGGGCGGTGCCGCTGTACAAATACCTCGGCGACGGCGACTTCCTGCTGCCGGTGCCCATGATGAACATCCTCAACGGCGGTGAGCACGCCGACAACAGCGTGGACTTCCAGGAATTCATGATCATGCCCGTGGGCGCCCCCAGCCTGCGCGAGGCGGTGCGTTACGGCGCCGAGGTCTTCCATGCCCTCAAATCGGTGCTCCACGGCAAGGGGCTGGCCACCGGCGTCGGTGACGAGGGCGGCTTCGCGCCGGATATGCCGTCCAACGTGGCGGCCGTCGAGGTGGTCCTGGAGGCTATCGAGAAGGCCGGCTTCAAGGCCGGCAAGGACATGTATCTGGGCCTGGACGTAGCCAGCTCCGAGTTCTACCAGGACGGCACCTATACCCTGGCAGGCGAGGGCCGCAAGCTCGACTCCAAGGGCATGTGCGAGCTCCTGTCCGACTGGGTAAAAAAGTACCCCATCCTCTCCATCGAGGACGGCATGGCCGAAGGGGACTGGGACGGCTGGAAGCTGCTCACGGACGCCATCGGCCACAAGGTCCAGCTGGTGGGCGACGACCTGTTCGTGACCAACACCAAGATCCTGAAGGAAGGCATCGACAAGCAAACCGCCAACTCCATCCTCATCAAGGTGAACCAGATCGGCACCCTGACCGAGACCCTGGAGGCCATCCGGATGGCCCACGAGGCAAAATACACCGCCGTGGTTTCCCATCGCTCCGGCGAGACCGAGGACACCACCATCGCGGACCTGGCGGTGGCATCCAAGGCCGGACAGATCAAGACCGGCTCCCTGTCCCGCTCCGATCGCGTCGCCAAGTACAACCAGCTGATGCGTATCGAAGACCAATTGGGAAGCGAGGCCCGCTACGCGGGCAAGAGTGCCTTCCGCTGGCTGTGATGCCCTACCCGTCCTAACACCATGCGCTGGTTCGTAGGTTTATTGCTGTTGTTGCTGCTGGCGTTGCAGTATCGCCTGTGGACCGGCGACGGCAGCCTGGCGGAGGTCCAGGCCCTGCGGGATGAGATCAACGCGCAGAAGGTCGAGCTCCAACAGCTGCGGGCCCGCAACCAGGTCCTCGAGGCGGAGGTCCTCGACCTCCACGAGGGTCTGGACGCCCTGGAAGAGCGGGCCCGCAGCGAGCTCGGGATGATCAAGCGGGGAGAACTCTTTCTGCAGGTCATTGAGGAGCCGGCTGAGGACGCTTCCCAGAAGTCGGCTTCCTCCGCCGCAGGGGAGGGGCCTTGAAAAAGGCACTATATTGGGCTTGAGACTATCAAAGCACAGAGGTAGCCGGTGATGAAGACTGAAGAACAAGCACCGTCTGAAGAAGCATCCGTGAAGAGTGAGTTGCCGACTCAAGATTCGCGAGAAGTACCTGTTGAGCTTGATGAGGACAGAGGTACATTATCTGCCCTACAGAATAGAGGTTGGGGTGGGATTGTGGAGGCAAACCGATGCAGAAGAATTGGCTAACACCAGCAAAAATAATCCTTTTCCTCGATGGTTGGTTTCAGGCCAATGCCATTAAGTTAATAGAGTTTCACCTTGAAGGTATCAGAGAAGAAGGTATGCCTCTGCCTCAGCCACATTCTTACAGCGAATTCGTGGAAGTTCATGCCTAACAAAGGGACATCGCTCCTCAAGGCTCAGTCAGATCCCACAACCAACGCCGGTAGTGGTTAAGGTTTAAATGGAAACATCGCCAATAGCAGTGTGTTGGGCACGCCACACGCTGCACTCCCTCTCCCTCCGGGAGAGGGGCTTTGAGGCTTAACTTTATGGCATTGGGCTGGGGAGAGGGGATCAAATAAAGAAATGGGGTATAATGAACCGCTCTACGCTAACCATTTAAAAATTTACCACTACCAAAAATTCAAGATACCCGAAAATCAACGCAAATCGGTAGTCGAGATTGGTTCGCCATCATCGATTCTTCCTGGTCCATTAAAGCTCATTTGCGGCCATTTGCGTTTATTTGCGGCTAAATTTTCCTTGGAGATCCTGCCCGCTCAATGTCATCTGTACTATATGTGGGAAATCTTCGAGCACGGATTCCCGCAACGATGACATCCCCCCAACTCCTAGCCCGGCTCAGCGGCCTACAGCAGATGATGCGCGACCTCTTGCGCGGGGTCCCCGCAGCCCATGCCAACCAGCGTTTCGATCCAGCGCTTAGCTCGCTCGGCTGGTATCTCGGGCGTTCGGTGTATCGAGAGTCCTACTGGCTGCGAGAGGTCCTGGCCGGCGACACCGATCTTACCGATCGGGTGCGTCCCCTGTTCACCCCCGGTGCCATGGACCCGGCGCTGCAATCGGCCCGTCTTCCTCCGCCGGCTCATTTGCTCAATTGGGCCGCCCAGATTCAGGACGAGCATTTGCGAAGGTTGGCCACGCCGGGGGCGTTGCCGGCGAGCGACTTGCTTCGGAATGACCGGCTGCAATGGTTATTGCTCCAGGAAGGGGCCCGCGATTACGAGCGCATGCTTATGGTACTGCACGCGGCCAGGATGCAGCAGCGGGACGACGGCTATCGTGTGGAAAGGGCCTTGACGGCGAGGATCCCCGCAGCGGATCTCGTCGTCGTCGAGCAGGGCCATTACCGGATCGGATCTCGGGACGAGCCCTCTGCCTATGACAATGAGCTGCCACCCCAGGCGGTCGAGCTTTCAGGCTTTCGCATCGCCAAACGGCCGGTGAGCAATGCGGAGTTTCTGGCCTTCATAGCGGCGGGGGGGTATCGCGAAGACCGCTTCTGGAGCGAAGAGGGTCGGCGTTGGCGAGACGGTTCGGGTGCCGCCGCTCCGTTACACTGGCGCCGAGACCGAACGCAGTGCTGGTACGGCATTGGGCTCCAAGGGCCCGTGGATCTGCAACCCGACGCGCCGGTTGCCGGGCTGTCCCGACACGAGGCGCAGGCATTCGCCGCCTGGGTCGCCGGGCTGGACGGGGACCTGAACGGGGCAGTACTGCAACACGAGTACCAGTGGGAGGTGGCGGCGCGCGCGGGCCTGATCGAGGGGATAGGGCAAGTGTGGGAGTGGTGCGCAAATCCCTTTCACCCCTATCCCGAGTTCCGCCCCTTCCCGGACAGCTCGATCTCCCAGGCCGACTTCGGCGGCGCTCGGTTCAGCCTCCGCGGGGCCAGTCTACATACCCAAGGCTGCCTGCGTCGGGCCAGCTTCCGCAACCGGGCCGCACCCGGTGACCGGCAGGGTTTCACCGGCATCCGGTTGGTCTTTCCTCACAAATAGGCAGGCGCAGGATTGACTAACCGCGGAGACCTGCCTGTGGCAGACAGCTGGCGACCAGGGGTTGTTGACATCTAACTCTAACCAACTGTTTTCGTATGTTAAACGGCCCTAACACCCCACTGTTCGGCGTTATTTGGCGTTGTCTGAACGGGCGTCTGATGGCGAACCGATTTGCGTTGATTCGCGTTCATTTGCGGACAAAAACAATTCCCCCAGGTCTACACTGCATCACACCTGTATGCACTCAGGCCCCCCGGCGTGACAACCGGATCTCGATCTGTTTTGTTTGATCGCCGTGGCCGTAGCTGATGACCAGGGCCTTGGCTTGGTTTGCCGCCAAATCGGGCAAGCAGGCGCTGCCGGTTATCTTTCCTGCCGGTGCCAGCTCGACGGCTTTGAGCTTGTGCCGTTCGAATGCCCGTTTGGCGTCTTCCCTGGATTGGGCGGTGGAAGCGGAGATGGCATCGGAGATGATGCCGACGATCGCTCCCCCGAACGGGATGACCTGTCCGGCCGCTGCACCGGCGGTGCTGGCGGCTACTTGGCCCCCCGCACTGGGAGGGGCGATGATCTGTTCATAGGAATCCGCCGCGGCCAGATAGCGCCCGTCCGCGTTCAGGAGCTTTACGTCATGGATCCTGAGGGGTCTGCTACCGGTGTTGTCGATGGCAAAGACGTATTCGACCCAGCCCGGACTTTCGAGCAGCGTACCCCGGTCCCCTGCCCGTAGGGTATTGATGAGCCGAATGCGGATGCCGGGCGCCCGATACTCTTTGGCGTCGGCAACCGCTGCCGGGGATGGTTCTCGGGTCGCGGTCGGTGTCGTACAACCGGTGGCGGTTATGAGAACCAGGAGGACCAATGCAAGGCAGCGAGAGAGACTCGCTGCCGAGCGGTCGTTGGGTTTGTCGGCATACGCAGTTCGGTTCATGGCGCTGACCGTTTTTTCAGTCAATCGATACCACGGACTTGCCGCTGTGACTCCACTCGTGCATGGAACCGTCGTAGAGCCGCGCATTCTGGTTGCCCATCAGCTCGTAGGTGACGAACCAAGCAAGGCTGGCCATCACACCGGCACTGCACATGAAGACGGTAGGGGCCTCAGTATCCACCTTGAATAGGGCTGCTACCTGTTTGATCCGGTCCTTGTCATAGAGGGTAGCCGTACCGAAGGAGTCGGCATAAAGACTGATGGGGAAGCTCTTCGCCCCGGAGACATGGCCCTTGACGCCCCGGGCCAATTTTCCGGATGCCGTAAGTCCCAGATACTCGCTAGTGCTGCGCACGTCCACCAGTTGGTCGGTGCCTTGACCCGCGGCCAGTTTCTCGACGTCCTCCATACTCGCCAGGATTTCGGCGCGCTCGGCGGTGGCCTTGAAATCGCCCTTTTTAGTCTTGGATCTGCCGAACTCGAGCTTCTGCTTGTCCTTGATCCATTGGGCGGTACCGCCGTCCAGGAGGGCCACATTGTCGAATCCAAAGTACTTCAGGGTCCAGAACAGGCGGGCGGCGAGCGCCATGTGGATGATCGCTTCCCCCTTGCTGGTAATCACCAGGGCGCTGTCGTTGTCGACACCGGATTTTTGCATGAGCCGTTCAAAATCCGATTTTGCGGGCAGCAGGGCCTTGATCTCCTTACCCGCTATCTTGCGCTTGGCGGTAACCTTGTTCCAGGGCACCAGCATCGCCCCCGGTATGTGACCTGCGACCTTGCGCGGTCCTTTCCGCTGCGCGACGCCACAGGGATTCACCGCCCCCGCCCGCTTGCCCCTTCTCTCAAAGCTCTTCACGTCCTTGCGCACGTCGAGAATGACGACCTTATCCAGGTTGTTCCGCAACCATTGGGTATCCACCAGGGGCCCCGGGACCTGAGTCGCGGAAGCGGTTGCGGACAGCAAGGCGAGAACACAGAAGAGCGCCCCCGCAAGGGAGATGCGGCGTAGGTTCATCGGGAATCCTCCATAATAGAATGATCGACCAAGGCGAAACAGTAAGGATACTGCGCGCCCAACCATAGCCGACTGCCAAGCAAAGTCAACTCTTGAACCGCAAAGGCGCGAAGGACGCAGACGCAAAAGGTGATGGACGATTGGACCCTAGAGACGCAGAGTTGGGATATTCTACGATTGACAGGCATAAAATATGTGACCACGATTTACGGAAACGGACACAAGATAGGGTCACAATGCAGGTTTCCATACGAGAATTGAAGGCTCATTTATCCCAATACCTCTACCGAGCACAGGCTGGGCAAAGCCTTGAAATCACCTCTCACCGCAAAACTGTGGCGCGGATTATCGGAGTACCCACCACCTCGGACAATGGCCTTACCCGTTTGCTGGCGGGTGGCGCCGCGACTTGGGCGGGGGGAAAACCGACCGGCGCCGGTTTGCGGCTAACCGCGAAGGGTACTCCGGTTTCGCAAATGGTGTTGGAAGATCGCGGTTGATGCTTTACTGCGACACATCCGCCCTACTCAAGCTGTATATCGAATTCAATCGCGCATACGACCTCCCGTCCCGGCCAAGGCGGACACCGGGCGCGGTAGAGCACGAAGCCGGTTTGGCCGGCCCGGTGCCTTGCCTCCCGGAGCAGTCGCAAGGAGATCGGATCGAGGTCCGCCCCGATGGAGGCTTCGAGGCTCGGGTAGACCTGCTCAGCGTAGAGGGCATCCGGCTCGACGAACAGGACTGCCTCTGCGTCCGCGGCGGGTTCCAGTGCGAGCGCCAGCCTTAGCTCCTGGCCGGGGCCCAGCCGTGTATCCGCTACCTCCGTCCAGCCCGTGTCCGGGTCCCACTGCAATTGACGCTGGATGATATGCTCCAGTCCGGCGCCCTCCGGGCCTCCGCTGCGCAGTATCACCCGGATGCGGGGGGTGGCATAGGTGGGCAGCGCATGACCGGCCCCGAGGTTGCGCGCCCGCAGCTCGATCCCCTCCTGCCCGCGTCGGATTTCCACTTGCAATGCCCGGCGGCCCATCCCCGGATCATGGATCCCCTTGAATGCGTGGCTGCCGGCGGGCATGTGGCAATCCCGGCAACCGATGCCCGCGGCTGCATAGGGAGAGGCGCGCCATTCCTGCTCCGTGTTCTCCAACAGCTTGCCGTTGACCCGCTCGCCCCAGTCCGGGAATTGGTGACACGGGGAGCAGAACGCCGCGTCCTTGAACAAGGGCAGCGCCTCCACCCGACCATGGGGCGTAATCGGCTTGGAGCCAGGGCCGTAGCGGCGATGGCGGCGGACATGACAGGCCGCACAATCGACCCCGCTCAGCGACTGCACCTGGCCCGCATCGGCGGCCAGAAACCTGGCCTGTTGCTCGCTCCTCGGGGCGTGACAATTCAGGCAGGAAATCTGGGTCTCCCGGTCGAACGCCGGCAGCTGTCCCAGCACGCCCCCGCGGGCCGAACCGGCATGCAGCGAGGACGACCACTCGCGGAACTGCTTGCGGTGACACACCCCACAGGCCGCCGGGGAAAGGTCCTTTGCCGGCTCCACATAGCCGGCAGGAGCAGTCCCTTGGGGAGGGACAGGGAGCGTCCAGTAGTCATCGGACCCTGCGGCGGCGGATAGGGCGATCCCGAAAACCAGGCCTGCAAGCCCCCGGCTCACGGAGGGTGTCGCAACAGCCTGCCTAGGGCGGATAAGCTTACGCCATCCGCCGTATGCCAGCCATCTCCGTCGCCCTGGTCTGACCCGACCTGCG
>NZ_SMSC01000022.1:0-97982 GCF_004359955.1 Candidatus Thiosymbion oneisti | reverse complement strand
ACATCACCAAGCCCCCCTACAAACTACCCGCCGGCGCCGCTGTCAGCGGACTCATGTCCAACAGCACCAAAGGCGGTGGTGGTTACAACGAATACATCATGGACGATACCAAAGGCCAGGAGCTCATCCGTGAGCATGGTCAATACGACAAAGACAGCACCATCGAGCACGACCTACGCGAGCATGTGTTGAATGATCGCAGTCGGGATGTTACCAACAACGAGACCATCCACATCGGGAAGGATCGCGCCAAGACCGTCGGCAACGATGAAACAACCAGCATCGGCCACGACCGCAGCGAGACCGTTGCCAATAATGAAACCATCAACATCGGGCATGATCGGGTTGAAACCGTAGCCAACAACGAAACCACGACCATTGGTTCCAACCGTAGCGAAAACGTCGGTAACAACGAAGTTGTCACCGTCGCGCTGACACGCACCCATAACGTCGGCATCAATGATATGCTCAATGTAGGTGGAGCAAACGAGGTAACTGTGGGTGGCGCACAGGCCATTACCGTAGGTGGTGCACAGGCTATTACGGTGGGTGGTGCGCAGGCCATTACCGTCGGCCTGGCGCAAGCCGTGTCCGTGGGCATGAATCAGGCCACTAACATCGGCAAAAACCTAACGATCGATGCCGGAGACTCGATCACCATCAGGACGGGAAAGGCCAGCATTACCATGCAGCAGGACGGGACCATCACCATCCGGGGCAAGGACATCACCGTCAGGGGCTCCGGCGGCATCGACGTAAAAGCGAGCAAGAACGTGGTCATCAAGGGCAAGAAGATCCTGGAGAACTGAACCCATGGCAACCAACCTCAACCAAGATCGAGCGAAGACCACCGGGGCGGAGCCTGCCGAGACCACCGAACGCTACGACGGCGTTATCATCGGCCTCCTGCTCGGATTCCACGAGGAGGGAGCGCCACTCATCGCCTTCCCCGGCAATCCGCAGGAGACGGCCCTCAGGGCCCGCGCTACGACCAGACTTGAGGGCACGGACGTGGGCCGCGAAGTCGCCCTCTTATTCGAAGGCGGCGACCCGCGCCTGCCCTTGGTCATCGGCGTGGTGCAGCACCCGGAGCGAACGACCGAAACTCCGGTGCCCCTCACCGCCGATCTCGACGGAGAACGCATAGAACTCTCCGCGCAGAAAGAGATCGTCCTCAAATGCGGTAAATCCAGCATCACCCTCACCCGTGCGGGCAAAATCCTGATCCGAGGCGCCTACCTATCCAGCCGATCCTCCGGCGTCAATCGGATCAAGGGTGGGTCGGTGCAGACTGGTTGAGTTTCTGATGTATGAGGCAAGCTGATGGCCAATAATGTTTTTGCCAATGGGCGGGAGATCGCCTGCAAAGCGGCGGAGGGGAAATCCGTCTGCGCCTTTCCCGATGTCTGCATGACGCCGCCGGAGACCCCGGCGACGCCGGCCGGGATGCCGGTGCCTTATCCGAATACCGGCTATGCCAAGGACACCACCAAGGGGAGCAAGACCGTCAAGATCTCCGGCAAACCAGTGATGCTCAGAGATCAATCGTACTTCAAGACATCGACCGGGAACGAGGCGGGATCCGCGGCGAAGAAGGGCGTCGTCTCTGGGATAAACCGAGGCAAGGTCTATTTTGTCTCCTGGTCGATGAATGTGAAGATCGAGGGCAAGAATGTGGTTCGGCATCTGGATCTGACCACCCATAACCATGGATCGGTGCCGGGCAATACCGCCACTTGGCCCTACATCGATACCGCGGCCGAGAAGCGTGCGTGCAAACGCGATAAAGAAAGGATCGATAAAAAATGTAAGCCGACCAAGGAAGAAAAAGGAAATAAAAAGAAGAAGGTCCCGAACAAGGCACCTGGGGCCTGGAAGGACAGCTACTGTAAAGGCCTGGAATTGTCGCCGTCAGCACAGCAGGATCCAGCCGAGATCGAACGAAAGCTGAAGGAGCTTTTTGATGTTGAGAAGCAGGTGATGCAGTTGAAAGAGACCCTACAAGGCGCCAAGGACATACTCGTCGAGGAAGTCAAGGCGTGGGGCCTGAAAAAGGGCGGCAAGGTGATCGCAAAGTCAGCGGTAAAGGGTTGGTTAGGACCGATCGGCTGGGTCTGGACGGCATACGATGTCGTAGCGGCCGGACTCGAGGTCAAGGACATGTGGGAAATCGTCGATGAGATGCAGGAGGACATCGAAAACCTGAAACGGCTGCCTAAGGAAATCGAAGCCATAAAGAGACGAGCAAAGGAAGAAGGGTTTACGCCGGAATTGCTTGCCGATGCCCAGGCGGCGCTTGCCAGATTCAACCCCTGCCTGCAAGCCCGCAAATGTATGCTGGTACCTTCTCCGAAGAAACTGCCAAACCAGGATGGCGGCTGTTGTCCGGGCCAAACGCCGCACCACCTTATTCCAAAATCCCAGTTCAAGGACGCCGCGGATTGCCCCGGCTACGACCCGGACAAGGCGCCCTGCGTCTGTGTCGAGGGTACCAGCCATAGCCTGGGTGGGACGCATCAAGAGCTGCATGACTTTATCGAGAAAAAAATAGAGGATGCAGCCGATGCAGATGGAGAGATGAGCTATAGGGAGGCAAAGGAAATTGCCCTCATGTCCCATAAGGAAATCTTTGGACAGTGCAGCAGGAAGTGTATCGCCGCTCAACTGGATCACTACCATAAGAAGGCATGCGGTCGGCAAGACGAGGATTTCAAAGTACGGGCCGCAAGTGCCAAGTCCAATAAAGTCTATCGAAACGTCCCTCAAGAGGGGGCAGAAATATAACCAATTTATAGGAGAAACCATATGAAAATTGGTATCTATGAAGAAATGCGTGAGCGCCTCCGGGGGTTCTCGATTATCGACTGCACGATCCGCAGCCGGGACTGTATCTATATCCTGTTCCAGAACCACCCGGATGAGGACGACGAAGATGCCGAGCTGATCTTTCGGGCCGGGTTTTATTACCCCAAGACGGAACGGGTGTGGGGATACAAGGAATATTTTAGTTTTTACCGGGCCAAGTCGTGTGTCTTGCCGCTACCCAATGGCCCGGTCGTCGTCGTGGACTTCAAAGGCCGCGTGTTATCCCAGATAGGCGATACAGATAGAGGGAGCGGTTTTGCGCTTGAAGAGCCGATTCCTCTCATCCGCCAAGTCTCCGTGCTGCGGGTGCGGGAGATCGCGGGCCAGGCCTACATGGCAGGCACTCTGCGGACCGTCTTTCGCCGCGAAGGCCCCGGCAACTGGACCTGTCTCTCCGGCAACGACCTGGCGGTCCGGGATGAAGAAGGTTGGCTAAAGTGGGATTTCGGTTTTGACGACATCGACGGGTTTGCCGACGACGACATTTATGCCTGCGGCGGGGAAGGTGAACTGTATCACTATGACGGTCGGCGTTGGGCGGTGATCGACTGTCCCACCAACCAGTTTCTTTACTCACTCTGCTGTGCCGGGAACGGCAAGGTGTATGTGGGCGGGAAAGATGGGATGCTGATCGAGGGTCGGGGTGATCTGTGGCAAGTGGTCGGCGAGGATACCGAAGGCTTCAGTTGGGACGGGGATCCTGAGCACGCTGGAATGGGGGCCCGGATCAGATGCATGGCCTGGTACCGGGACCGACTCTATATGGCTACCAACCAAGGGGTGTATGAGTACTACGACAGCCAGGTACGGCGCACCCCCGGCTTGTCGGGACTGGTCCCGATTCCCGGCGAAGAAGGCCCGGAGCCGAAGATCAACGAACGGGTTCAAGAATTACTACGCGCAGGCGGTGCCGGCGAGGAGGCAATTGGTTTGGTCTCGATGCCGGTGGAACCTGTGGGAGAAGGCATCCTGGCTCCGGCGGCACTGCATTCCCTGAGTACCGACGGGGAATTGCTGTTGCTTGGCGGTGGTGACAAGGTCGCGGTGTTCGATGGCGTGAAGTGGAAGATCCTTTATTCACCCTATGGGATCGATTCAGGCGGATCGCTATAAGCGGCCCGTGTCCAACACCCTTACCGGGCATGCCTGCCGTCCAAAGATGCGGTTCGCTCCGCTCACCACCTCCTAGGGGCTAAATGGGATAGCGGCCATGAGCATTGGTGTCTATGAGGGAATGCGTGAGCGCCTGCGGGGGTTCTCGATTGTCGATTGCTCAATCCGCAGCAAAGACTGTATCTACATCCTGTTCCAGAACCATCCAGATGAGGACGACGAGGATGCCGAGCTACTCTTTCGGGCCGGGTTCTATTATCCCCAGACCGAACGGGTCTGGGGGTACGACGCATTTATCGGTCCTTACCGGGTCAAATCCTGTGTCCTGCCGCCACCCAACGGCCCGGCCATTGTGGTGGACTTCAAGGGTCAGGTGCTCTCCCAGACGGGTGATACCAACCGAGGGAGTGGCTTTGATTTCGAAGCGCCGATCCCCCTCATCCGCCAAGTCTCCGTGCTGCGGATGCGGGAGATCGCGGGCCAGGCCTACATGGCAGGCACCCTGCGGACCGTCTTTCGCCGTGAAGGTCCCGACAACTGGACCTGTTTATCCGGAAACGACCTGGCGGTCCGGGACGAAGAGGATCAGCAGAACTGGGATTTCGGTTTCGAGGATATCGACGGGTTTGCCGCCGACGATCTCTATGCCTGTGGCGGGGAAGGGGATCTGTGTCACTATGACGGCCGGCGTTGGGAGGTGATCGACTGTCCCACCAACCAGTATCTTTATGCGATCTGCTGTGCCGGGAACGGCAAGGTGTATGTGGGCGGGGACGATGGGATGCTGATCGAGGGACGGGGCGACCTGTGGCAAGTGGTCGGCGAGGATACCGAAGGCTTCAGTTGGGACGGGGATCCCGAGACCGCCGGCATGGGTGCCAATATCGTATGCATGGCCTGGTACCAGAACCGGCTCTACATGGGCACCAACAAAGGGGTATACGAGTATTCCGGGGGCGAAGTACAGCGAACCCCCGGCTTGTCAGGATTCGTCCCGAATTTCGGCGCAGAAGACCCGGAGCCAAAGATCAACGAACGGGTGCAAGAACTCCTGCGCACAGGTGGTGCTGACGAAGAAGCAGTCGATTTGGTCTCGATGCCGGTGGAGCCTGTGGGAGAAGGCATCCTGGCTCCGGGAGGACTGCATTCCTTGAGTACCGATGGCGAATTGTTGGTAGTCGGCGGGGCCGATGAGGTCGTGGTATTCGATGGCGTGAGCTGGAAAATCCTGTATTCACCTTATGGATTCGATGAGGGCGGATCGCTATAGAAGCCGATTTCAATTAGGATCCTTGAGGACCGGAGCTTTACAAATGAGTCAAGTTTGTGCGCGGCATAAAAAATCGAGTAGTAACCCTTTAGTCCCCTTCGCATTTAACGCCAGGGCACCATGACGTAAAGCGTATTTTGGTTTGCTTTGCGTCGTGGCGATCTTGCGCCTTCGCGTTAAACGACAAGCACATGGATTCACACCAAGGTTAGGTTTGTGCCTCCCTGGTTTCCAAACCAAAATTCACGCCTTGTTGGTCTGAGGCGGAGCCTCGCTGGATAGTGCCCTAACACCCCATGGATCTAATCAACGCCACCGGTATGCAGGCGGGCTATACCCTCGGCGTAGAGCCGAGCGGTGGTGAACATCTGGTAGTAGCCGTCAAGGGCACCTTCAGCATCCCCGCTGCCGGCCGGGAGCCGCAGCCGGCGGAAGCACAGCTCCCGCTGGTGGAAGCGGATACCTTCACCGGCGAGCCGGGACTATCGGCCCCTGTCTATGAGTCCGACTATCCCCTGCGCAAGCCCCGCTGCGATGTCCTGCTGCTCGGCAGTGCCTATGCCCCGGAGGGCAGGCCCACCGAGCGGGTTCAGGTGGGGTTCAAGCTCGGTCCCATCAGCAAGACCTTCCGGGTCGTCGGCGACCGACTCTGGCAGGTGGGCATCGGCATCCGGCCAGGCAGTTATATTCGACCCTTCGAGCGAATGCCCATCAGCTACGACCGGGCCTTCGGCGGCATCGACAACTTTCACCCGGACTCCAGCAGACACGCCGCCTACCTGCCCAATCCCATCGGGCGCGGCTATCACGCCGAGCTCAAGCGAGGACTGGTGGACGGCACTCCGATGCCGAACACCGAAGCGATTAAAACACCGGTCAAAAAGCCGGACGGCAATTACCGACCCATGGCGTTCGGACCCCTCGGCCGCGGCTGGCCGCCGCGCCTGCAACTCGCCGGCACCTATGACCAGGATTGGCTCGACAAGGTCTTTCCTTTCCTGCCGGCGGATTTCCGGGACGACTACTATCAAGCCGCGCCTGCCGATCAACAGCTACCCTACCCTACCGGCGGTGAGGAGGTGTTTCTGCTGAATCTGACGCCTGAAGGTCGCGCCAGCTTCCGACTGCCGCGGATTGACATGCCCATCGTCTTCTTCCCCAAGCAAGGAGAACGGACGGAGACCAAGGGTGTAATCGACACCATTGTGCTGGAGCCCAACCAGGGGCGCTTCACCCTCACCTGGCGTGCCAGTATCCCGCTGCGGAAGAACCTCTTCGAAATCGTTCAGGTGTTGGCCGGACACATGCCCCGCGGCTGGTGGCGGGCACGGGCGCTGGGCAAGGACTACTATCGCACCCTGGGTGAATTGGTCCGCGAACGGCGGCGCCAGGCCCAGGCAGAAGAGGTGGAGGCATGACCGGACAACCCCTTGCCGTCGTCGGCACCGGCCTGGTCACCGGCGTGGGCCTGTACGCACCGGCCGCCTGTGCCGCCATTCGTTGCGCCATCGACGGCTTTCAGGAGACGCGCTTCAGGGACGCCGGCGGTGACTGGATCATCGGCTGCGAGGTGCCGCTGGAGCAGCCGTGGCGGGGTACGACCAAGCTAGTCAAGATGCTTGCCATGGCAGTGCAGGAATGCGCGGCGACAGTTCCCCAGCTCGAGCTGGAAGCGGTACCCATCCTGCTGTGCTTCGCGGAGGCGGACCGGCCGGGCCGATTGGACCAACTGACGGACCAGGTAGCGCACCAGGTCAGCACGGAGCTCGGCATCCGGTTTCATGAAAAATCCCTGGTCATCGAGTACGGCCGGGTCGGCACGGTGGTCGCCCTGCGCCAGGCGCGGCGGCTGATCTACGAAGCGCGCATCCCACGAGTCTTAGTCGCGGGCGTCGACAGCCTTCTTATAGGATCGACGCTCCAGGCCTGCGAGAAACGGGATTTGCTGCTGACCAGCCAGAATTCGGACGGCTTTATCCCCGGCGAGGCGGCGTCTGCCCTCTTGCTTCAAGCCCCCCGACCCGCAGGCGCCCCCCAGTTAATCTGCCGGGGACTCGGGTTCGGGGTCGAACCGGCCACCGAGGACTCGGAGAAACCACTGCGGGCGGATGGCCTGGTCAAGGCGATCCAAGACGCCCTCACAGACGCAGGGTGTGAGCTGGGCGACCTGGATTTTCGCATCACCGATATTTCCGGCAGCCAATACCGCTTCAAAGAGGCTTCACTTGCCCTCTCGCGTACCTTGCGCAAGCGTAAGGAGGAGTTCGATCTCTGGCACCCGGCGGATTGTATCGGTGAGGTGGGGGCCGCCATCGGGGGCGTCATGATCGCGGTGATCGACGCGGCCTGCCGCAAGGGATACAGCAAAGGGCACCGGATCCTGTTCCATCTGGGCAATGATGACGGGAAACGGACCGCGATGGTGTTCGGCTTTTCTGGTACGGGAACCTGATGTCGCGGAATGCACTTCGAACTCCTCAGCAATATCCAAAGGACCGAGACTTTTGCTACAGGGTCCGGTATACGAGAATTGCAACGGCTGCGTAGGACATATGGCCCTGGCCGGTGGAGAAAACGCAAAGGCATTGCTGAAATCCGACTACCCGATGGAACCATCCGTGTTGCTGAATTGCACTGGTATGAGGCGTCGGGAATCGGCAAGAAAGATTTCAAAATCAAACGCTATCTGGACTAAACACTATGGCCGACCATCTATTCGCGATCTGCATCCGAAACGATAACTACCAAGTCTCCCTGGAAAAGCGGAAGCTCTACGAAGTGCTACAGGATTCGGATGCAGAGATACATGACCAAATCCGCATAATCGACGAATCCGGGGAAGATTACATCTATCCGCGGGATTACTTTGTGGTTGTCGACCTGCCGGATGCAGTCGAGCTGAAGGTGCTTGATGCCGCGTGATGATTCATCTCTGCGGGTATGCCTTCAGCTGCTGACCTGTTGGTGAATCAGGCTATCGGGTATGTGTCGAGCCTTTCAGCTTTAACAGCGGCAGATTCGGAGATTCCGGTCGCGGACCGAGCGTATTGCGGGCACAGTCCACAATCAGGTCCAGCTCATCGAGCACGAGTTGACCGATCAGTGGCTCGCACAAGGGCGGTCCGATCACACAGTCCGTCACCATGGAGCGGCCCAGCAGAGAAATCTCCAGACCTCGAGCTGTCGGTAACTCCTCACGGTGGTCGTTCGCATAGGTCACAATGACGCGTCCGCCCCGGCTGAGACCGAACTTCCCAACCTCGTCCTCCGGCAGTAGTACCATCAACGCGCCGGTGTCGACCAGACAGTCGAGGTGGCTGGTGGGAACATCCTCGATACGACCTGAACCACGTTCTGCCAGCGCCACATCGACAAAATTCCTCATCGTTACCCTTACTCTGACCTCACCCATCGCCTGGCACCTTTGTGCGTATTTAACGGAAACATCAAATAACCAAAGGCCTTGCCTTGGTCGCGTTGAAGTATACCCGTCACTCTGATTATTTCTCCAAACCGCTTGTAGCGTGCCGGGCTCACGCCTACACTGACAGCATCATCAATCGGTGCGACGAGAGCTTTCTACTCATGGCAACCATTACCTTCGATACCCTGAAGTTCGCGCGCCGGCTCAAAGCGGCCGGGGTAGCGGAGAAGCACGCCGAAGCGGAGGCGGAGGCCTTGGCCGAGGTATTTTCGGAGGCCCTGGATACCCGGTTGGCCACCAAAGCGGATATGGCCCGGCTGGAAGGCGAGCTGAAGCTGATGGAAGGCGAGCTGAGGCTGATAAAATGGATGCTGGGTTTGGTCATCGGTGGCATTTCGGTGCTGATTCTAAAGACCTTTTTCTGACAGCTCAGTATGCCCATCATCGCATCGATTGTCTCCCAGCACGCCGAAGAAGCGGCCTTTCTCTGGCTGTTGCGGGATGCCGCCGTCTCCGCGCCCCATTATTCCCTGGCCGATCTGGCGGAGCTCGACAGCCGCGTCGAGGCCCACATCGAGGGTCTGCGGGTTGCCGGAGACGCGGGCTGGTCCTGTTGTGTCGAGGGGCTGCAACAGGAAGAAAGCGGTGAGGTATTCGCCGCGGCGGTGATCGCCCTGGAAGGGGAGGACCCGTGGCGTATCGAGCAGGTCTGTGCCGCCGTGGAGGCCACTCCAGAGACCGCGCGCGGTTTCATTTCCGCCCTCGGCTGGACCGCACCGGACAAGCTGGGCGGTAAGGTCGCGGGGCTGTTGGAATCGGATTCTCCGTTGTGGCGACGCATCGGTATCGCCGCCTGCGCGGTCCATCGGGTCGATTGCGGGAAACACCTGTCCCAGGCGCTCGATGACCCGGACCCGACACTGCGGGCACGTGCCCTGCGCGCCGCGGGGGAGACGGCCAGACGGGATCTGCTGCCCGACCTGCGCGGGCAGATGCGTTCGGAGGACCCGACCTGCGGATTTTGGGCTGCCTGGTCGGCGATGCTGCTCGGCGACCGTGGAGAGAGAGTGTCGGCGTTGCAATCCATCGCCGTGTCGGACCCGCCGCTCGGCCCACGCGCGATCCAGGTGGTACTGCGCGTCCTTCCCCCGGCCGATGCCGGCGATTGGCTGAAGGTATTGGCGCAATACCCCGAGTGCCGGAGAGAACTCGTCGTCGGCTGTGGGGTCAGCGGCAATCCCGCCTATATCCCCTGGCTCATTACTCGGATGGAGAAGACACCGGATCTGGCGCGTGTTGCCGGCGAGTCTTTAAGTCTGATCACGGGGGTGGACATCGCCGACGAGGATTTGGAACAGGATGTGCCTGACGACTTCGAGGCCGGTCCGACCGAGCACCCGGAGGACGAGGATGTAGCCCTGGACCCGGATGAGGACCTGCCGTGGCCGAATCCGGGGCCGATCAAGGCCTGGTGGGACGCGAACAGCGCGCGCTTCCATGCCGGGACGCGCTATCTTTCGGGCGAACCCATTAGCGAGGCCCATTGTCGCCGTGTACTGGAGACCGGGAACCAACGGCAACGCAAGGCCGCGGCGCTGGAGCTTGCCCTGTTACGACCCGATGCCCCCCTCTTCGAGATCCGTGCCCCCGGTTTCCGCCAGCAACAGGGGCCGGTACAGGAAGCGATGAAGCACCCTGGAGCGCCAGAGGCGTGATCGGCGCCCGCGCAGAGACGTGACCGCACAGCCCCTCGCCGTCGTCGGAACCGGCCTGGGTCACCGGCGTGGGCTCGAGCACACCGACCGCCTGTGCCGCCATTCGCTGCGCCATTGATGGCTTTTAGGCGACGGCTTCCAGGCGACGCGCTTCACGGACGCCGGCGGTGAATGGATCATCGGCTGCGAGATACCGCTGAGCAGCCGTGGCAGGGGTCCGGCCAAGCTCGCCAATGCCGGAAGCAACCGGTTATATGACCGGCCACTGGCGGACGTGTTACCTTACTCGCCCATGTTCGGCAAGATCCTCCTAACCGCCGCGGTGATCCTGGGTGCCTACTATGTCATCCGCGCCCGGATGCAGTACGACCGCAAACCGACCACCGCTCCGCCTCTGCGTCCGCTCACCCAGGTGGTATCGCCGGGAATCCTGAAGGTCATTGCCTACGGGCTGGTGGCCGTCATGGTAGCGGGTAGTCTGCTCTGGCTGTACCTGGACTATCAATCGGGACGGGAGGTCGTGACGGTACGGGTTATCAACGCGAATACCGGCAATGTGACAACCTACCAGGCGCGGCGGGCCCATGTGCAGGACCGTCGCTTCACCACCCTGGACGGCCGTCCCGTGACCCTGGCCGACGTGGATCGCATGGAGCTGAGCGCGGGGCGCTAGGGCCTGTTGACATTTAACTTTAGAAGCTGTTTGGTTAAAACGGATCCTAGCGTCGGGCTGCGTCACGCCGCGTTTGACGCCGTGCCTGTCCAGGCGCGGTCCTGGATTATTTGGCGTTGGCTGTGGGATCCGGCGTGTTGGGTTACGGCGCGTTCGGCTCCGTCGCCGTGCTTCGGGATCGAACCGCGCGCCTAACCCAACCTACACCCGATGCAAGGTCCGCGCGGACAGGCCGCGCGGGGAGTCATGTGGGTGTAGGTTGCGTTAAGACGCCGGCATGACCCAAGCAGACGATCAGCGAGCCTTTGGGCGTCGAACGCAACACGTCAAACCCTGTCCCGACGCAGGAGGGATCTTTTCCCTCCGGATAACGCCGAATCATTCAGGATCGCACCCGCAACACGTCCAGTCCTTCGGACAGCGCCAAATCATTCAGGATTGCTTTTAACCAGACAGCTTCTTAAATCGGTAGGCTGGGTCAAGGAACGAGACCTAAGCAAACCAGGCTGGCCTGCAAATGCTGGGTTTCGTTCCTCAACCCAGCCTACTCCGGACTCTGGCCTACGGCTCTTTTTCAGACAGCCTCTTAATGGCATCGCGCACGCATTTTGATTCGCGGGATTCGTGGTTTTCAGCGGTTCCCTGCTGAATGTTTTAGCCATTTCCGAATGGGGGCAAATGCCATTAACCTCAAGGATTATGAGGCCGGTTCGTTCGGCTCCTACCTCGTTATTCCGTTAGGGGTTGTCGGAATCCAGCGCCGGGGATGGCAAAAACAATGGGGGTTGAACAATGGTAGCCCGTAGATGCGGTTCACTGCCTGCTCCCTGTCTACCGTGCCTATCCCATCCCTGGGGAACAGGTAGCCGGCATAGGTAGGCATTTCCGGGGTGGGAGGCAGGCGCTCACCGCATCCTACGCGCCTTTGCGATTCAAAGGTTCAAACTGCGGGCCGATTGCCGGAACCGCTTAAAGGGGTCCGAAGTTGAAGGCCAGGGACAAGCGCAGGGCGTCGCTGCGGTTGGTTTCCACCCGATGGCTCAGGCTCGGAGGAAAGAAGAGGAATAGCCCGGCCTCGGGTGTTACGTGGATCGAGAGGCGCCCGTCCCGGAGGATGAGGTCTCCCGAGTGCTCGGGGGCGCTGAGGTAGTAGACCCCTGACAGCAGCTCATCGAGCTCTTCATGGGTGTGCTCGGAGGTGGATTGACCGGGTCCTTGGGCGTTGAACCAGAATCCATAGCGTAAGGGTTGGTCGTCCCAATCCAGGATCTTTCGCGCCCAACGTTCTGCCTGCTCGAGGATGATCCGCAGCTCAGGGATGCGGTCGCGATCCAGATACAGGTTCTCGAAGCGGCCACCGAAGAAATGGGTACGGCGGGAGAAGTCAGCCTCAGTCAGATCGGTAAAGGCAGCCAGGATCCGCCGGTTGATCCGCTCGGCATCGGCCAGGGAGCCGCCGTGAACCATGGCGGCGGTCCAGAGCCCAGGCCCCTTCTTGGCGGTGGTCATCTTCAACGCGACTATGGCAAAGCCTTTGACGGCGTAGGCACAAACTACGAATCATGCGAATCAATTTATGGGGATACCCAAGGGTTCGTCCATGTTTTCCCGCTGCCGCGCCGCCCCAGTCCTCCAGGAATCTCAGACCGCCTCTTTATTTCATTTCATCTCGGAGAGCAGTTTGTCGGTGCTGACGATTCTTGCTCCGTATATCGTCTTGAGGTAGTCGAGCGCCGCTTGGTTTCTCTCTTGATGGGGTTGTTCGGACAGCGGCGCAAATACGCAGGTCGCGTCTGAAACCACCACGACTTTAAGGCCCCGCACATAGGCGTCGTATGATGTGTGCCTGACACAGCAATCGGTGTGTTGCCCCACAATGACTAATCGATCAATCCCGTAAACCTTGCAAATTGAGTCGAGATCGGTCTCCGTAAACGTCGAATAGTATCGCTTGTTGACGATTTCATCGCCCTCCTGCGGTGCGATCGCATCGATCACTGCTGCACCGTGGGTACCGGCAACCGCATGCTCGCCAAAAACTTCGAATTCGAGATCGCCGGGCTTGTGTGCATCGTTGCCATATATGACCACCCAATCGTCATTTGCACGCGCGGCGTCGATGAGTCTCTTCAGCGGCTCTACGATTTCGTCCGCTGCCGGATTTGCAAGCACGCCATCCTGGAAATCGTTCAGCATGTCAATGATCACTAGTCCCGTTTTCATAGTTTCTCTCCATCTGCGAACCATATCATTGAATGCGATCAACACCAGCACGCCAAAACGCTAACATAAATTTTTGCCGCAAATGAACGCGAATAAACGCAAATCGGTCGAAGTTGGTTCGCCATCATCAATGGTTCTTGATCCATTTGCGTGCATTTGCGTTTATTTGCGGCTAAATCTTCCGTTAATGGCTTGAGCCGAATACTGCTGGTTCAATGTTACCGGTAACCGGAGAGCTTCTGTACTTAGGAATCCGGTGCCTGGGCAGATATCTCCATGCCGATGGCTCCCGAATCGGGCCAGGGTTGGACAGGCACCACTGAGATGCTGTTCTTGGGCGAGCCCTCGATGACGCGGTCGCTGTAGGTGAGGTAGATAAGCACATTGCGTCGCGAGTCGAAGAAGCGCACCACCTGCATGGATTTGAAGATGAGGGAGGTCCGTTTCTTGAATACTTCCTCGCCGTCGGCCTTGCCGGTGCGGACCTCGTCGGTCAGCCTTATGGGGCCGATCTGGCGGCAGGCGATGGAGGCGTCGGAGGTGTCCTCCGCGACCCCGATGGCACCCTTGATACCGCCGGTCTTGGCCCGGCTCAGATAGCAGGCGACGCCGGGGACGCCTTGGTCCTCGAAGACCTCCACCGCGATCTTGTCATTGGGTCCAAGCCATTTGAACTTGGTGCTGACGGTTCCGATCTCCTCCGCTGTCGCGGTGGCGAAAAGGCCGCACAGGACTATGACGAACAGGGTGTTACGCATGGCTATTTGCTCCGATTGGGATTGGATTTTGGATCAACCTGGAAACAGGCGCTCACACTCCTGGTGACTCCGGGTCAAGCAGTCCTCGATAGACACACCGAAAAACCAGTTGCCGGTCACGGCCAAACGGCCGTTGTCCAGTAGGGCATCCACCTTCCGCACCAGATCCGGGTGGCCGGCACGCAGTGCCGGCAGCCGGTTCGAGACCCGGCACAGCCCGGCAATCCGTTCCGGGGCGACCCCGAGCACCCGGCAGATGCAATCCATCTGGGCGTCCGCATCCAGCACCCGGGGCCGAAAGTGGAAAGCGAAGCCACGGTAACGCTGGTCGGGCAGATAGTCACGGGAGACCATGGAGTAGAAGGCATCGTCGACAGCGATCAGGCCCGCCAAGGCCGGCAGGTGCTTAAGCGCTGCGGCGGGTACGGATACCACCAGCGTCTCGATCGCCGCGATACCGATACCCCCGACCAGGCCCCGCAGCTCCTCCAGCTCCTCCGGTAGCAAGACCGCGGCGGCATCCGGCGGTACCGCCAAGCTCAAGTAGCGGCTCTTGAACAGGTCCCCCGCCGCCGTCAGGACCTGGTAGCCGTCGCCTTCGCGCACTACCCTGGATGCCCGCTGCCCGGTGCGGACCTCCAGTGCCTCCTGGCAGGCGATGGCCTGCGGAATGTCTGACAGCCCGCCGGGGAAGGTGAAGCTGCGCATGATCTCCTTCCGTCTGGGCTTACGGCGGAACAGCAGGTCGGCGGGAAAGTCATCCACCTCTTGGCAGACGACGGCCCGGAAGGCAGGCCCGAACAGATCCCGATAGTTGTGGCGGCCGAGCCCTGCGCCGAAAAACTCGGCAACACCCTTGCCTGCCTTGGTACCTGTGAACAGCCGGGGAAGCGAGCGGATCAGGTCCCAGGGGTGCAGCGAGGAGACGATGGACCTACGCTCATTGTCGTGCCAGAGCTGGTAGCTCAGCTTCCTTTTGGCCGTCAGGCGCTCTAAGAGTTCCAGATCCCTCAGGGTGTCGAGCAAATGGCCATAACTGTTGAAGCAGGTGTGACTGCCGGCCTCAATCCAAAAGTCACCACAGCCGGGGAAGGTCCGGCTGTTCATACAGCCGCCCACCCGGTCCTCCCCTTCCAGAACCAGGGTCGAGACCCCGCGCCTCACCGCTCGGTGGGCCATGCCAAGCCCACTGATACCGGCACCGATGACGATATGTTCGAAATCCTGATGCATGACTTGGGATGCCCCCCGCTCAGTCCTTGTGCGCCTCGCCGCGGACGGAGACGGGTATTGTGCTCAGTGTTCCTATTAATTAAGGTGGGTATCGAGACGCGCGTCTGCCCTGGTGTGCTGGAAATCTCGAAAAGGTTGATTATTGTGCGGCCCGTTTCCTTCCAAGTCTACCTGAGGGTTGTCGCAATCGGCTCGACGAACCGGTCTCCATGATTTCGCATCATGGCCTTGGGGTCGGTAGTAAGCTTATAGGCTCGGAAGGCCTGTTGCTCACTCATCGTTCGATAGACACCCCTGGAATGATCCCCATCACCCCAAGCATTTGTCTCGACGATTCGGAGCTTGAGGAACGCTTCATCCGTTCCCCTGGTCCCGGTGGTCAGAAGGTCAACAAGGTCGCAACCGCGGTCCAGTTGCGGTTCGACGTCGGGTGTTCTCCGTCCGTGCCGGTACCCGTCAAGCGGCGACTGATTCGCCTCGCCGGCCGACGGGTGAGCAACGCGGGTATTCTCACGCTCGAGGCCCACCGTTTTCGCAACCGTGAACGCAACCGGGAGGACGCCTTGGAGCGTCTGATCGAGCTGATACGCAAGGCCAGTCACCAATCAAAACCGCGTAAGAGAACCAAACCGACGCGGATGTCGAATGAACGTAGGCTGGAGCTCAAACGCCGACGTGCCCAAACCAAACACCGGCGGGGAGCCCCACGATGGGACGATTGATATACCTGTCACCCATGGATTTCCGGCTACGGATGAAAAGAAAACGACGAATCACTCGAATCCTGTTCAGGAAGCTTTATACCCGCTTGCCTTGGTCTGCAGCAGGTCTCATCTGATCGGGCCGGACCCGCGGTGCAAAATACAGGTCCGCGTCGTCGAGATCGACAGGCCGGCCCTGTGCATCCTCCAGGGGCTGCTCATAGTCCTTCCAGCCCCGCAGCCCGGTCCGGAGCGAGACCACGTCCTTGTATCCCAGCAGCTGCATGGAATGGGCAGCGAGAACGCTCCGGTACCCGGAGCGGCAAACCACTACGATTTCAAGCTCCCGCGCCTGTACCAACTCCGGTACCGTCTCCTCGTACTCCCACTCGCAGGCGGATTCCAGTATGCCGCGGGGGACATTGAGGGAACCGGAGATATGCATGGCGTCGAACTCATAGGGCTCGCGCACATCCAGGATCAGCAGATCCGGGTTTTCCTGCAGGCGCTCCTCCAGGTCCCAGGGCATAATCTCCCGGACATCGGTAAGGCACCCCTGGATCAGCTCGATGAAGTTTTTCATAGCGGTCGTCTATTTTACCTCCGTTGAACCGATTGAAACATGAAGCTAAGCGTCAGGCACGCCGCCGTCCACAGATGACAGCTCCCGCGGTCGAAATGACAGGGACCGGTTTACCATAAAATTTCGATGAAACGAGGTGCTAGGGTCCTGGTATGGGTAGCTCAGGTGATGAATCGACCGATCGCAATCCCGGTCCGATACGGCTGGTGGTAGCCATCTCGTCCCGAGCGCTGTTCGATCTCGGGGCATCCCACCGGGTGTTCGAGACCGAGGGCGTGGAGGCCTACTGCCGGTACCAGATCGAGCACGAGGAGGACGTGCTGGAGCCAGGGGTTGCCTTTCCTATGGCGAAGAAGCTCCTGGCGCTCAACGAGCGCCTCGGCGAGCGCGGTCAGGTGGAGCTGATCCTGCTTTCCCGCAACAGCTCGGATACCGGCCTGCGGGTCTTCAACTCCATCCGCCATTACGGGCTTGACATCACCCGCGCCGCCTTCACCGGGGGGTGTAGCCCCTACAGCTATGTCTCCGCCTTCGGGACCCATCTGTTTCTCTCCGCCGACCCGAACGACGTGCGCATGGCCCTGGATGCCGGTTGTGCTGCAGCCACCATCCTGCCGCTCGGACGCTTCTCGGGGGATGCGGAAGCGCAGCAGCTACGCATTGCCTTCGACGGGGATGCGGTGCTCTTTTCGGACGAGGCGGAGCAGGTCTACCGTCGGCACGGGTTGGAGGTCTTCAACGCCAGCGAGCGCGCCGCCGCCCACAAGCCGCTCCGGGAGGGGCCCTTCAAGGATTTTCTGGCTGCCCTGCATGAGATCCAGAGTCTGTTCCCGGCGGACGATTCCCCCCTGCGCACGGCACTGATTACCGCTCGCGGGGCGCCCTCCCACGAGCGGATCATCCGGACGCTGCGGGCCTGGGGGATCCGGATCGATGAGTCTCTGTTTCTCGGCGGCCTCGACAAGGGGCTCTTTCTCAAGGCGTTCAACGCCGATTTCTTCTTCGACGATCAACGCGCCCATTGCGATGCCGCCGGCGCCCTGGTGGCGACGGGCCATGTGCCCCACGGCGTCGCCAATGAGTCTCAAGGCGGTGGTGACGACACACCTGCTTGCATAGATGAAAAACAAAATAATCTGTGAAAACCTGCGTAACTTTCGATTTTTGGTAGTGCTTAATATGTAGTGATCGTGTAATTATCCCAGCGCAGCAGGAAAAGGCTCAGCGGGAAGTTCATCACCACCTGTTAGGCACTACCCGATTTTTTTAGTAACCAACTTGGTGCCCGGGGCGGGACTCGAACCCGCATGACCGAAGTCGAGGGATTTTAAGTCCCTTGCGTCTACCAATTTCGCCACCCGGGCGAGTGTGTCAGCGCCGAAAGCTCTGGGCGACTAGCCAGGCCACATCCCGCAACGGAAGCCATCGATAACGATGGCCCCTACTTTGGTCACATTGCAGGGTAACTTATTGATTTATAAGGATCTGCAAAAATAACGAAACTCGGAAAAATCAATAAGTTAGGCTGAAATGTGAAAAGCAGAGCGACTCTGGCACCGCCGTGGGACGGTCATGGGGAAGGGTGTGGAGGCTGAGGTCGGAATCGAACCGGCGTCCACGGCTTTGCAGGCCGCTGCATAACCACTCTGCCACTCAGCCTAAGGTAGAAAAGTATATCGGTGCTCAATCGCTTTGTCATCTTCGGCTAACCCGTGCCGGCCTAGACAGGAGTCAACGGGACCTACTCAGGATCCGTCCACACCGCCCCCCGCCCACCGTCCAGCCACAGGCGCCGGTACAGATAAAGCTGTCCGGCCGGATCACGCATGATGAGGCGACCTTGGTGCTCGGTGAACTCGAATGGCCGGGCATGCCCATCCAGGGGGTTGTACAGGGCCAGGCGATTGCCCCGGATCCGCATCAGGCCATCCACCCGCTGCAACTCCGGGGAGTAGATCCGAAACCGCTCCCCCTGGACGATCACCAGCTCCCCATCGCGGCCTTCCCAAACACCTTCCAACCGCGACGGCTTCCAGGCCGTCGGCCAATCACCGCTGTTTCCGCCCGGTAGGGGCATCTGCCGGGTAAAGCGCCGCATCAGCTCGCGCATCACCGCGGCGCGCGACCGGTCCGGAACAGGACCGCCCCAAGGCGCACCGAAGGTTGGGCCCCACCCCAGGGCACCGAACGGGCCCTGCAAAGACCAGGGGTCCGCGAAAATGCCGCCCAGATCCCGCTGCGCGGGGGCGGAATCGAACAGACCCATGGCCTCCATCATCTTAGCCATAGCGTCGGCCATGACCTCACGCGCACCCGGCCGCGCCGCTCCCGAGCCGGGCACTATCAGCAGCAGCAGAAGTAGGCACCACAGCCTGCGCACGGGGGACCCGGAAATCATAGTCCGTGCAAATCCGCCTTCATGGACATTTCTCTAGTGTAGTGCACCATTCTGTTTGGAACTTAAGCAGCGATTGCGCGCGTCGGGCGTCAAATCGATCGCGGCGCCATTCGCATTCTCTGCCTCTTGTCTGCATCGGCTCTCTACAACCGACCAGGGGCGGCTTTGTTAGTTCTACTATTTACAGCGCACTACACTAGCTCCTTAATCGAACCTCCTTAGGTTCAACTTTTGACCACTGCGGCGCGATAGCGGTTGGCATCATGCTGTTCCCACAAGATAATCCGGTTTCATTGTAGCCGACAACGACAACAAAATCCGGTTTTACTCCAAGACGACAAGGGTAGCTTCAGGTGGATAAAACACCCTCGAAGACGTTCCGGTTGGTTGATTCTCTTATACGATTGGATTTCCTACTCCTAGCTGCATCAGCCATCGCTGTGCCATCACGATGAACCATAATCTCTTTGCCCTGTTTCAAACACGCTTTCCGCACGATCTCGACCGGCATTTCCTGGAGACACCGGAGGGCCGAACGCTCAGCTATCGAGGGCTTGAACACCAGTCTGCCTGCCTGCAGCGGGTGCTGAAGGAACAGGGCGTCGCACCGGGGGATCGGGTGGTCGTGCAGATCGAGAAATCTCCCCTTGCGCTCGCACTCTATCTCGCCTGTCTGCGCTGCGGTGCGGTTTATGTCCCACTCAATACTGCCTATACCCCGCGCGAGCTGGCGTATTTTCTCGCCGACGCGGCGCCGCAGGTGTTGGTTGTCCGCCCCGAGGCGGTGGACGAGCTCGCGTCCGCCGTCGCCGCGGCTGGGGTAGCCCAGGTCCTCACGCTGGATGCCGACGGCAATGGTTCCTTAGCCACGCTGGCGGATACCGGTTCGCCCGATCACTCGGTCGCCGTATGCAATCGGCACCATCTCGCCGCGATTCTCTACACCTCCGGAACCACGGGGCGCTCGAAGGGCGCGATGTTGACCCATGACAATCTGGCATCCAATGCATTGGCCCTGCACCGGACATGGGGTTTCGTGCCTCAAGACGTGCTTATCCATGCCCTGCCGATTTTCCACGTACACGGTCTGTTCGTAGCCACTCACTGCGTGCTGTTGAACGGTTCAGGGATGTTTTTCCTACCGAGTTTCGACGCGGACACCATCATCGATATGTTTCCACGGGCCACCGTATTGATGGGCGTTCCGACCTTCTACACGAGGTTGCTGCAGCATCCGCAGCTGACCGCTGCCCGGTGTGCCCACATGCGGTTATTCATTGCCGGATCGGCGCCCCTGTTACCCGATACCTTCAAGGCATTCGAACAGCGCACGGGGCAACGGATCCTCGAACGCTACGGGATGACCGAGGCCGGCATGATTACCTCCAATCCGCTCGAGGGCGAGCGCGTCCCCGGTACCGTCGGTTTTCCTTTGCCCGGGGTGGAGGTACGGGTGTGTGACCGGGACGGCAACCGGGTAATCGATGCGGTGGGCATACTCGAGGTGCGCGGACCGAACCTATTCAAAGGATATTGGCGGATGCCCGACAAGATGGCTACTGAGTTTCGCGCTGATGGCTTTTTCATTACCGGTGATTTGGCCACGATCGATACTCACGGACGTGTCGCGATCATCGGGCGGGCCAAGGATCTCATTATCTCAGGGGGCTACAATGTCTACCCCAAAGAAGTGGAAAACGCGATCGATGGTATTGCCGGCGTCGATGAATCTGCGGTTATCGGCCTGCAACACGCGGATCTCGGTGAAGCCGTCGCCGCGGTCGTCACCCTGCAGCCGGGTGCCGACTTAGATGAAGCCGGACTCATCAGTCGGTTGCAAGGCAAGCTCGCCCGCTTCAAGCAACCAAAAAAAGTGATTTTTGTGGACACCTTGCCACGCAATGCCATGGGCAAGGTGCAAAAGAATGAGCTGCGTGCGCGTTTCGCGCACATCCGTTTCGAGACCTAGCCGCACCACCCCTTTTGATCCCCTCTCCCCAGCCCTCTCCCGGAGGGAAGGCATCGCAAAATCCCTCTCCCGCCGGGAGAGGGGATCAAATAAAGAAATGGGGCGTGGTTAATGAACCGCTCTACGCTAACCATTTAAAAATTTACCACTACTCACTCAGGGGCATCCTCACGCCCTGCCCTGCTCGCTCAAGGCTTTGCTCAAACGCCTTTGGACTGCTACATTCTATCTAGGTTTTGCCCCGGCTCCTGCCGGCCACAGGCGGTTGGATTGCCTATCCTTGGAGGGAAGCCCCCATGCGTTACAAACTTCTGGGCAGGTCGGGCCTGCGCGTTTCCGAGCTCTGTCTCGGCACCATGACCTTTGGTGAAGACTGGAGTTTTGGTGTGTCGAAGGAGGAGAGCAAACGGGTCTTCGATGCCTTTGTCGATGCTGGCGGCAATTTCGTCGACACGGCCAACCTTTACACCAACGGCACGAGCGAGCGGTTCCTCGGCGAGTTCATGGGGGAGCACAGGCAGACGTTCGTCCTGGCCACCAAATACGCCTTCAACGGTCGCCCGGACGACCCCAACGGCGGGGGCAATCACCGCAAGAGCATGCACCAGGCACTCGAGGCGAGTCTGAAACGACTCGGTACCGACTACATCGACCTCTACTGGGTACATGCGTGGGATTTCATGACCCCGGTCGACGAGGTCATGCGGGCACTCGACGATCTGGTGCGTGCAGGCAAGGTGCTGTACGTCGGTATCTCGAATGCACCGGCCTGGATCGTCTCACAGGCGAACACACTGGCCGACCTGCATGGCTGGAATCCCTTCGTCGGCCTCCAGATCGAGTACAGCCTGATCGAGCGCACACCAGAGCGGGAGCTGCTGCCGATGGCCAAGGCGCTCGATATCGCAGTGACCGCATGGTCGCCACTCGGTGGCGGCATGCTGACCGGCAAGTACAAGCGAAACACCGAGAAACCCAGGGATGCACGCTATGCCCAAGGGGCATGGAGCGAGGACCTCTTCGTTACCGACCGGAACTTCACTATTGTCGAAGCAGTGGAAAAAGTGGCGGACGAGATCGATCGCACACCCGCTCAGGTCGCCATCAACTGGATCCGCCAACAGAAAGGCAAGGGTGTCATCATTCCCATCATCGGGGCCCGGAAGCTCTCTCAGCTCCATGACAACCTGGCCGCACTCGATTTTGCGTTGAGCGACAAGCAGCTTGCCCGCCTCGATGCGGCCAGCGCCGTCCAACTTGGCTTTCCGTATGACTTCCTAAATCACGACGACGTTCGGTCGGCCCTCTACGGAAACAGACACGCCTCGATCGACAACCATCGGGGATAGTCATTGTTCAGCCCCTACCTACCGCGTCACTTCGGTAAGTGTTGCCGGAATCCCAAGTGCCATGGATAGGTCCTGGTTCCGTGAACTAAATGAACCGTTTATAGAATAATCCCTTTATAAAACAACAGGATAATGGAAAAATTCATTCATTTTTGGACTCACCCAGCAGGTGAAATAGCCAATCTTTGAAAATCCATTTAAAATCATAGAGTTAACCGAAATCCTGGATTTTATCTCACGGATTCACGTAGGTGCCATGGATGGCAAAACAGCGGAGGTTTGAACAATCATCAGGAATAGCCCCGGCGATCTCGAAATATCCCCTGCCCTGGGATCTTTCAACATAGCCAGCTTGGATTTTTCGGTAGTGGTTAAGGTTTAAATGGAAACATCGCCAATAGCAGTGTGTTGGGCACGCCACGAGCTGTACCCCCTCTCCCTCCGGAAGGGTGTCGCAAAAGCCCCTCTCCCGCCGGGAGAGGGGTTGGGGAGAGGGGATCAAAGGGCGAAGATCGGTGCCTTTTGCGACACCCTGTCCGGGAGAGGGCCGGGGAGAGGGGATCAAAAAAGAAACGGGGAGTGGTTAATGAACCGCTCTACGCTAATAACTTAAAAATCTACCACCACCGATTTTTCAAGGTGGCCAAGGGGAAACACCGTGAAAGAGTATCACAAAATCCAGACAGTCTATAAAAGAGACCCTGCAACCAAACACAAAACCCTGATTGAAGGCGATTTTTCATTGCCCGAATTCGAGTTTCTCCAGCACAACAAATGGATCTTCACAGAAAAAGTGGATGGGACAAACGTGCGGGTAATATTCGATGGAGAAACCATTACATTCGGCGGTAAAACAGATCGAGCGCAAATTCCTGCGGTTCTCATGAATCGCTTGAATGAAAAATTCTTACCGCAAACAGATAATTTCAAAGAAATCTTCAATGGTAATAGCGTTTGCCTGTATGGTGAAGGCTATGGGGCAAAAGTCCAACCAGGTGGTGGTAAGTATCGTCAAGACCCGGATTTTGTCCTGTTTGATGTCAAAATAGACGAATGGTGGCTGCAACGGCGCGATGTCGAGGACATTGCGGAAAAATTAGGGACTGATACGGTTCCCATAATCGGAAAGGGAACCCTACATGAAATGGTCGAGATGGCAAAAGCCGGATTCAAATCTCAGTGGGGTGATTTTATGGCTGAAGGAGTTGTCGCCAGACCTGCAATCGAGATTAAAAGCAGGAATGGGGAAAGGATCATGACAAAAATAAAATACAAGGATTTCAATTAGGCGCACGCAGAATAACAAATCATTTTATGGATTCCGGGCTGCCTTGGAGTGCACCGGCAAAGCGGCGCGACCGAATCGAACCTCAACGACGGGGGATACCAGCGGCGCTTGCCAAGAACCTGGGCACCGGACTCCACACACGCCGCGGCGACGGGTGTCCTTACTCTAGTTTACAGGTACCAGTGGGCGAAAGCCCGTGGAGGTTCAAGTCCTCTCCTCGGCACCAAATCGACTCCCTTCTCAGAATGGCTGTTCTGTAACGAATCATGAGTTGAATAAAAAATCCATGTAAACAAAGGGAGAAAACTATGACTATGCCATCCTATGATTTTGTGATGACCGGCCTGCAGCTTTTATCAACACTGTTTGTGTTTGCTGTCGGATTGGGGGTCTTGGTCGTCGTTGTTCTGTTTATCATCGACAGCATCCAGACCAAGGATGCTGTTCGTAAAAACTACCCGGTTCTTGGCCGTTTCCGTTACCTGTTCTCCATGCTGGGGGAGTTTTTCCGCCAGTATTTCTTTGCCATGGACAGGGAGGAAATGCCCTTTAACCGTGCGGAGCGCGAATGGGTGCACAGGGCCGCCCAAGATAAGGACAACACGGTTGCCTTTGGCTCCACTAAAAATCTGAATTCTCCCGGCACGGCTATTTTTGTGAACTGCCCGTTTCCAACGCTGGATGAGGATGCGGTTGAAATGCAACCCATGCAAATTGGCCCATATTGCAAGATACCCTATAACGCCCCTTCGTTTTTCAACATTTCAGGGATGAGTTACGGGGCCCTGTCCACTCCAGCCGTTCGGGCCTTGTCCAAAGGTGCGCATATGGCTGGATGCTGGATGAATACCGGCGAAGGCGGGCTGTCGCCTTACCATCTGGAAGGTGGGGCCGATATTGTCTTCCAGATCGGCACGGCTAAATATGGCGTGCGGGATGAAGCCGGAAATTTATCGGACGAAAAGCTGAAGGAAGTTGCGGCCCATGAACAGGTACGTATGTTCGAACTTAAAATGAGTCAGGGCGCCAAACCCGGCAAAGGCGGTATCCTGCCCGGCATAAAAGTTACGCCGCAAATTGCAAAAATCCGCGGTATTCCGGAAGGCCAGGATTCGACTTCTCCCAACCGTCATCCTGAGATTAACAATCCCGGTGAGATACTCGACGTTATTAATCACGTTCGCGAAGTCACTGGCAAACCGGTTGGCTTTAAAACCGTGATTGGTAGCTTTGGCTGGATCGAGGAGATGTGTAAGGAAATTCATGCGCGCGGCATTGAAGCTGCACCAGACTTCATAACGATTGATAGTGGTGACGGTGGAACGGGGGCCGCACCGATGCCGCTGATGGATAATGTCGGGCTGGTTGTGAAAGAATCACTGCCGCTGGTATCCGATATCTTACATAAATACGGTTTGCGGGACCGAATCAGGCTTGTTTCTTCGGGAAAACTCATTACGCCCTCGGAAGTCGCATGGGCTATTGCGACAGGCGCGGATTTTGTGACATCGGCGCGCGGTTTTATGTTCTCTCTGGGTTGTATCCAGGCACTGAAATGCAACAAAAACACCTGCCCAACGGGTATTACGACACATAACAAAAGGCTTCAAAAGGGCCTGAACCCTGAAGACAAGGCTATAAAAGTCGCAGCTTATTGCAAGAACATAGTGCATGAAGTGCAGATCATTTCTCATTCCTGCGGCGTAACAAGACCGAGGCTGATGGGCCGTAAACATGTGCGTATTGTGCAGGATAACGGCAAATCCGTTCCCATGGACGAACTGTATCCGCGACCGGACATTTTTCCCGAATATTCAAGACATCGCGGCCTCTTTGGCAGCGGATCAAAGAAACCAACATGCCGCTGGTGCTGATGGGGCCGGTACAAACCAATGCTTGAGTTAAGCGTTACCGGTCAGCGAAAAAGAGGACCGTAGTGTCGGTCTACGCGATTGAGCCTGGCCCTTTTTCCTATTAGGCCCGATGCTGTCAGATTGCGGGATATCTACTGCCATGAAAGACAGACAAGACAACGATACGATGTGTTTCCACTCGAAAGTAGACGCTGAATGGGAATCGATAGGTGGAGTGGAGTCCAGACTCTCCACAAGAAAATCAGCAAGTTCAGCCCGCTGCGCTGGAGCAAGCTGCAGCGCCTCCTGAGCGATCCGTTCCAGTGTCGCGTTCATGACTACTACTCGATATCTTCGAGTTTAGTGACCTTGCCCTGTCGGGCGTCCTGTTGGGAGCATTGAACGATCTTTCGGAATCGCGGATCGTTCAACAGACGATACTCAAGGTACTCGTCCTCAGTGGCAAAGCCCCTTATTACACCGACGGGTTTGCCGTGGTTTGTGATAATGATCTCTTCCTTTGCTGCTTTCCTCACGTACGAAGACAGATGGTCTTTCAGTTCGCTAAGTGCGGTAGTGATCATCGCGATTTCGCCCCATACTGATCGAGCCAGCTTTCTATGTTCTCTTTCGGAACAATCGCCAACACGACAACGGTCTCTGCTTCCACGTCGTAGAACACCTTATCTTATTCCAAATCAACGAGCAATTTTTAAGCCAGTTAAAGCAGGATATTTAAAAACTATATTTTGTATGAATTCACTAGCCTTTAATATTTCAATTCCCATCACCTCTCCTCTTTCATTCAACTCTGCTGTGATATTAGGGGCTAATTCTCGGCATTCTGCTTCGCGCCCTTCCTCAATAAGGACATGTAGCACATCCTCATCAGAAAAGTAATTCATTTTATATTTTGACATAAAATCTCTCTTCTGCAAGGTAGTAGTTTATTTGTTTTCTGGAAGTTCGGTAAATTGTTACAGGATTTATTGATCCATCCCGTTCAATATCATAGGCTACAATAATCAATTCATCATCATGATAATCAATTCATCATCATGCTTGCCGATTTTAATGTCACGCCCTATATGAGTGTCAAGATACACCTCCGGAGAGCTTCTTAAAATTGATTCAACTTTTTCTAAATTATACTCTCTTGTTTTTAATCGATATAGAAAATAGTTGCTTGTGAAATTGATTTTCATAAAAACAAAGTGGGTGTCCTTTTATTAGGTAGGTGGTTACTTTGGTGGGCTCGTGGCGCAGATGCATTTCGAGCCCATCACGGACTACTTGAGCGCCATCGAGCGGAGAGGCCCCGGTAGCGGTAGTGTCCCTTCGCCGTGTCCGTCAGGACAATTTCGTAACGCATTTATTCAGGATAGCAGGTATCTGGCCAGAATCAAGGCCAGATCACAGACCAGAGGGGAACCACTGATGTCTTCTGGGGAACGACCAGCCATCCGCGGGAATGAAACAAGATAGGGGATCTTTTTTTCTACCGGCTTGGTGTAGGGGTTGCCCTAGTCCAGAGATAGGCGACGACGATCAAACAAAGTGGGGATCAAACAAAGTGGGTGTCCTTTTGTTTCTCTGGTGTCCTTTTGTTTCTCTCCCAACTTTTCAGCCTCTTGGTTGGCGGTCACAATAAGCTTCGTGTTCCTCCACGCCGCCTTAAATTATTGGCTATTAGCTTAATTTCGCACTCGCAAGGCGATTTAAACTTATACCATTTTCTGCTGCTTGAATTGCCAATTTTCTATAGACTTCTGGTGGTACTCTTATCATGAATTTAGCACTAACATGTTCGTTTGCTACTGGTTCTGGTATTTCTTCCCCATTAGCGATCATATCCGCGATTACTTCTGCGACTACTTTCCTTATTCCTTTCAATCCCGCCTCAGGGGTCGACGCTAACCAACTCAAACTAGGGAATTCCGCGCATAACCCAACATATTCTTGGTCTTCTTCGGACCAAGTTACATGGTATGTATAATGATCATCTTTAAGTGGCATTATTCACCTCTATTTTCTCTAAAGCCATTAAAACCTGTTTAACTTGATATAGTTTCGCTTTGCCTTTTTTATTCTGAATATTTACTCTAGGATCACCTTGCCAAGGAGTTTTGTATACTTTATGACTTGTACCACTCTGTCTAGGTTTACCAAAATAGTGCTCACATACCTTACACAATTCATTGAACCGAATATTATTCGGTTCATTCCTCATTTTAAGAACGATATTTTCAATCCTTGACATTATTTGTCAGGTTCCATGTGATTATACAGCAAGAAGGAGCTATCACCTGCTCCAAACCAGAGAAGTTTATGCCTGCTCGCCGGGGAGTCGGAAAGCATCATGCTGCCAGTTTGGCTACAAACACCGCTCGCGCGGCCTGGATGCCACGCAGGTACTTAGCCTGACGCCGCGCGCAGAGATTCGCGAGCGAGGCCGGTGCACCGACCGCTGTTCCAAATTCCTTGAGAAAACGCTCGGCAAAGTCGATAAATCGCTCCCCGTCGATGCCTAGTCGCGCGAGGATCTTGGGTTCTCGTTCCTTGATGTAGCCACGTTTATCCGCGCGTAATGCCCGGCCCGTCCAATCGACCAGCTCCAGATAGTCGTCGAAGGCAAAGGGCACCGCCCAGGGGGTCTGTGCAGTGGCATCAAAGGGCATCAGCGGGGCTTGGGGCAAGACCTGCGTCTCGGCCTCCGGTTGTAACCGTTCCCCATCGAGTGTCGTGTCAGGATCTTTGGCAGTCGTGGTCTCCTGCGAGCCGGCTTCGGACCCGACCTCCTCCGGCAACCCGACGACGCGCTCCTGAATCGAGGTGTAGTCCGAGGTCTCCGGCGTCTCGGCCAGCCCCGCCCGGACCGGATTCAGATCCACATAGGCCATCGCCGCCAGCAGCGCCTTCTCATCGAGCAGTGCTTGGCTTTTGAAGCGGCCCTCCCAAAAACGCCCCTTCACCCCATCCTCCGCATTGGCCCGGCGGGCGATATGCTCGTTAAGGGTGCGCATGAACCAGGACAAATCGTGCAACCGCTCCCGATAGACCTCGGCAAGTTCTTCAACCTTGGCAATCTCCGCCTGGCTCATCTCCGCTCGTGACGCCGAGAGATAACGCGTCACCAACAGCGGCCCGGTGAAGAGTGCCGTCCAGCGCCTCAACACTTCTTCCATCGACCACTCCAAGACCCGCTCTCGGTCGATACGCACCACAATGTGATAGTGGTTGCTCATTACCGCATAGGCGGCCACATCAATGGCAAACAGGGTGGCAAGCTGCTGCATGCGCGCGACAATCCAGCCGCGGCGGTGGTCGAAATTCATCCCTGAGAGCTGGTCTTCCCCACACAGGAAAGCACGGCGCACGCAACGGCAGACGCAATGATACCAAGGGGTATCCTCAAGCGAGACGAGAGCTGAACGGGGAGCAGTCATGGTCGGTTCTCTGTGATTTCGGTGCCGAGAAGAAGTTTGGGGTGGGGAAAATGTCAAACAAAGTGGGTGTCCTTTTATTTCTCGGTTCTTGCCCCGCTCCGGGTGGAAGAGGATACCGAGCGGAAATAGGCATCCGGTTATTATTTGCATGAACTTACTTTTGAATGAGTGCCCCCTTTTTACAAGAGAGCCCTGTTTATGCCAAGCTATTCCATTCAGCAGGTGAGATAGTCTGATTTATAATCGCTTCTATCTCGCTTATCATCATCCGTAACTGTGGAATTGAATATTCAGAATTTGAAGGGATACTTAAACGATGAGCTTCAAAAATCATAAATTGATGCCGTGTTCCGGAATATGGCCCCTTAAACCCTAATTTCCGAAGTCGTTTAATAAAAAACCGACGTTTACACGGCCGCCATTGGTTCATGAGCTGGTTCTTTAATCACATCATACCCTTTATTCAAATCATATCCTTCGATAATTGGAATATGATGCCCTAACTTTAATCCAACTAGAATCCAGTCTTCAAGCGTGGATTGTAATTCCTCTTCACATTCTTTCAAAGTTTTACCAAAAGCAATAACACCCTTGCATAATGCTATGCGTCCAGAAAATGTACCATCTTCAAATTTATCATATTCAGCATAAGACAATGCGCTTTCAATATATCCTGTAAAAATATACTTCAGCATTTTTTTATCCTTCATGATTCTGAAATGGGGTGCCCCTATAAAAACCTTTACGCCTTTACGATTCAAACCCACATCAGGCCTTCGCGGCATGGGGATCCACATCCCCATCCGCCAAAGATTCCGGCAAAAACTGAAGCATCCGGATGCCGACGGCGGTAATCAACAAGGCCACGGCAACCCCACCGATACCAAGGAATAGCTCAGGCAGGCTGGGGGCATAAGCGGCAACAGCACCGCCCACACCGTCGTAGAAGCCGGATTCGAGGATGGTCTTGCCGGGGAAGAGCTGCATGGGGTAGGCCTGGCCGCCGATGATGATGACATACATGCTGGTCAGTCCCCCCAGCACCACCAGCCCGCAAGCCGAGGCGATCCAGGCCCGGCTTTTGCCCAGCTCCGGATGGAAGAGGATACCGATGGGAAACAGGCCGCCGGCAAGGACCCAGACGAACCAGAACAGGATGGTGTAGATGCCGCCGTCGAGCAGGTAGAAGGCGACCAGGTCGTAGTGCTTGGCGCCATAGAGCTTGGTCAGAAAGTAGACGAGTACCAGGAGCAGGACGGCGATGATATAGGTCCCGAGTAGGTTGCGGAGCCGGAACAGCACCGTCTCGCCGATGGGGCGGTCGTCCTGATCGAAGGCGAACAGGAGCACCAGCATGAAGATGGCCAGGCCGTAGGCGAAGGACATGGCGATGAAGAGGGGGGCCATGACCGCGGTGTCATAGGCCTGGCGCGCGACCAGGAAGCCGAAGATGGAGCCGGTACCTGTGGTGAGCGCCAGCCGCCAACCCAAGGCGATGAAACCCAGCGGCTTGGCGTAGGGCTTGCCCTTGGGTTCTGCCATGGCCCAGAGATAGGCGATGACGACGATCATGAAGCCGGTGTACAGAAAGATGTTCCAGGCAAAGATAGAGCGGAAGTTGTAGGTGGTCATGGCGACCACCAGGCGCTCGGGACGGCCCAGGTCGAGTACCAGCACCATGAGTCCACCCGCCAGCAAGGCCACCGCCAACAGGCCCGAGAGGCGCCCCATGGGTTTATACAGGGTCTTGCCGAAGACGCCGCCGATGGAGGCCACACTGAGCGCGCCGGAGGCGGCGACGATGAGGAACACGGCGAACACGTGGGGGGTGCCCCAGACGATCTGGTTGGTCATGCCGGTGACCCAGTGGCCTTCGTGTTCCATGTAGGCGAAGGCGAGTCCTCCGAGGCTGGCAACGACGGCGAGGATGGCGAGCAGTCCCCAGTAGCGTTGGGGTGCGAGCTTCCACTCCCGATAGACGATTCTTTTCATGACAGCAGTTCCGTCTCCACCGAGACCTTATCGACGCTGGAGCGTCGGGACTTGCTCCCACGCTGGAGCGTGGGAGCCAGCAGAAAAAATCATTTTTTGATCCGCAAATGAATGCGAATAAACGCAAATCGGTTGCAAAAGATTACATTATCTTTTTTGTCCGCAGATTACGCAGATTCTCACAGATTGTTTCGTTCTTAATCTGCGGGAATCTGCGTAATCTGCGGATGGATCGAAGCGACCGGACCATTTTTCCCATACTCAATCCGAACCTCGGCGGCCGCTCCGGTTAAGACAGACGGGCTAAACACCCGCATAGCGCACACCTGTGTTGAGGGCGAGGTCCTCGCGGATCTGGCGGCTCGGAAGGGTTGCGAGGGCTTTCCGCAGGGGTCCTTCGGGATCTTTCAGATCGCCGAACAGGATCGCCCTGCCCCCTTGGGTCGCGCAGGCATCGGCGCAGGCGGTGGAAGCCGTCCCCTTGTCCCGGCGGTGTACGCACAGGTTGCAGCTCTCGACGCAGCCTTTGCCGCGGGGCACCCGGGTGAGCCTGGTGTCCACGACCTCATGGATGAAGGAGCGTGCCTTGTAGGGACAGGCCATCATGCAGTAGCGGCAACCGATACAGGTATGCCGGTCCACCATGACGATGCCGTCGGCCCGCTTGAAGGAGGCGCCGGTGGGGCACACGTCCACACAGGGCGGGTGTTCGCAATGCTGGCACATCATGGGCAGTCTGCTCACATGACCGGTCAGATTGTCCTTGACCTTTACTATGCGAATCCATTTGGCGACCTGGCGATCCCATTTGCCGGTGTCTTCACCCTCCGGCTGCTCTTGGAGGTCGAGGCCGTTCTCCCGGTTGCAGGCAGTGACACAGGCATCGCAGCCTTCCGCGCACTTAGCACTGTCGATCAACATGCCCCACCGCACCTCATCGGTGACCGCTTCAGAGCCTGGTTTGGATTGGGGCTCGGCCACGGCCAGGCGGTGCAGTATGACGCCGGGCGCCAGGGTAACTGTGGTCACGGCGGCCGCGGCGCCGAGGAATCCGCGCCGCGAGGTATCGACCCCTGCTTGGTGTTTGTTCATGGTCACTCGCCTACCCCCTGCTTGACATCGCGCGTGACATCTCTCGTTTCAGGCCCCTCGGTTGACAGGCCGACCTTCTGCCCTCCCCCCAGCCAGGTCGGGTCTCCCGTCTCGGTACTCGGGTGTACCGGCACGCCTGAGTGGCAGTCGAAGCAATTCAGATGCACCGCCGCAAACTCATGGCAATCGCTGCAGAACTGCCCCTCCGCGTATACGGGCATCGGCCGGCGCCGTTGGTCATAGCTGACATGGCAATCGATACAGCCCGCCAGGCTATCGGTGGTGCTGCGGATACCCTGGTGCACGGTCGCGTCACGCTGATGTTCGATCAGCTCCATGTGATTGCGCCGCATGAAGCCGGTTTCCCGCACGCAGTTTTCGAGTCCGGCGGCCTTGGAACCGGGGGTGACATAATCGGCTTTCGCAAAATCGGTCGCCATGGCGGGGGTGAGGCCAGCCGTTGCGATGCCGATTGCGAGCAGGCAGTCTCTGATGAAGACCAAGGGGCGCAACTTTTTTGATCCCCTCTCCCCGGCCCCCTCGCTGCGCTCGGGGCAGGCCCTCTCCCGCCGGGAGAGGGGCTTCTTGTCGGCTTGCTCCCAGGCTCCGGCGTGGGAATGCCGTTGGGGCTGCTCCTGCGGCCAAGGTTTCATGACGCTGGAGCGTCGAGATCCCTCCTGTGTCGGGACAAGCTTGTTCCCACGCTGGAGCGTGGGAGCCAGAGAGGGATTTCCTGTTTTTAATCCCCTCACCCAAGATCCCTCGCTCCGTTCGGGACAAGCCCCTCTCCCGGGGGGAGAAGAGGGGTCTAGGGGCTTCTTGTACCCATGGGAACATCCGTGTCCATTCGTGTCCATCCGTGGTTCTCGGTTTCGGTCGATGAAGGCTCTGACCATGATTCCGCTCGCGTTATTCACCGAGGCCCATCTTGATATAGCCCGTGGGGCACACGTCGGAGCAGATGTGGCAGCCGATGCACTTGGCATAGTCGGTGGCCACGTAGCGTCCGGTGGTGTTTTCTCCTTTCTTGACCCGATAGACCGCATCCTGGGGGCAGAAGATGACGCAGTTGTCGCACTCGAAGCACATGCCGCAGCTCATGCACCGCTTGGCCTCGTCGATGGTGTCCTCTTCGGATAGCCCGATGAGCCGCTCGTGGAAGTGACCGAGCACCTCTTCGGCGGTGGGCACGTCTTCCTTGCGTTTGTTGCGGGTATGAAAGGCGAAATGCCCCAGGAAGAGCTCGTCGTGGGGGATGACTTCCGCCCCGGAGCGATCCTCGTAGTTGTGGATGGCCCAGTTGCCGTCAGAAGTACCCCGCATATCGCCGCGCTCCTTCACATCGAATTGTTCGGGGGCCAGGTGGGCCTCTTCCATCTTCTTGAGCAGGTCGAAGTGGTGCACATCGACCTTGGGGCGACGGGCATGGGGCTGCTGCATCACATATTCGTCAATGGACTGGGCGGCGACCCAGGCCTGGCCGATGGCGGTGGTCAGCAGATGCGGACGGATGATGTCGCCGGCCACGAAGTGGCCCGCCCGATCCGGGACCTGGTAGAACTTGTCGGCATTGATCAGACCGCGCCCGTTGTCGAATTCTTCCAGACCCGTGAGGTCGCCGCCCTGGCCGATGGCGGAGACGATGAGATCCGCCTCCAGGATGCGCTCGGTGCCTTCGGTGGGGATGGGCGTCATGCCGTCCATGGTGCAGTCACAGATCTTGAGTGCCGTGGCGCGACCAGCCGCGTCCTTGATGACTTCCAGGGGCATGACGCCGTCCAGGATGGTGACACCTTCGGTCAGGGCATCGTGGACCTCGTGCTCGGCGGCCATCATCTCGGTGCGCTTGAAAAGTGAAGTCAGGGTGACTTCGGCGCCCTGGGCGGCGGCGGTCAGTGCGGTGTCGTGGGCGACATAGCCGTCATGGATGACGGACTCGGGACGCTCGGGGGGTTTGGTGTGCTCGATATGCCCCAGCCGGCGGGCGACCGAGACGACATCGATGGAGGTATCGCCGCCGCCGATGCAGACGACCTTGTCGGCGGTCACCTTCATGCGGCCTTCGTTAAATGCCTTGAGGAAGGCAACGCCGGAGACGCAGTTGGGCACCCCCTCCCAGCCGGGCACCGGCAACCCGCGGCCGCTCTGGCACCCCAGGGCCCAGAGGACGGCATCATAGTCCTTATCCAGATCCGCCACCGAAATATCCGTTCCCACCCTGGCACCGAGTCGGGTCTCGACGCCCATATCGATGATGCGGTCGATCTCCGCATCCAACTCCTCGCGCGGCACCCGATAACCGGGGATGCCGTACCGGAACATGCCGCCGAGCTCGGGGTTGGCCTCGAAGATGGTGCAGGCATGGCCCATACGGCGCAGCTGGTAGGCAGCCGCCAGCCCGGCCGGACCGCCGCCGATGATAGCGATCTTCTTGCCGGTGTCGGGGCCCACCTCGAATGTATAGCCCTGCTCGATGGCATTGTCGCCGATGTACTGCTCGACGGAGTTGATGCCGACGAAATCCTCGAGCTCGTTGCGGTTGCAGCCGTCCTGACAAGGCGCGGGGCAGACCCGGCCCATCATGGAGGGAAAGGGATTGGCGTCGGTGGAGCGGCGGAAGGCGTATTCCTTCCAGTCCATCCCCTCCGGCGGCAGCTCCTGTTGGCGGACGATGGCCAGCCAGCCGCGGATATCCTCGCCGGACGGGCAACTACCCTGGCAGGGGGGCGTCTTGTGCACATAGGTCGGACACTTGTGGGAGGTGTCCTGGACGAAGATCTTTTCGGTCAGGTCATCCCAGGCGTGGTCGCCGTCCTGGAACCTGCGCCAGGATAGCTTGGTGCTCATTTCGTCGCTGGTAGTCGCCATCGATTGTTCTCCTAACCAGTAGAACTCATTGGAGTATTCTTTCTGAAACCAGGGGCTGTTGACATAATCGTAGTGCCAACCGCTAATAGGACAAGATTAACAAGATTTCCAGGATTAACAGGATTATATTTCCGAATTTTTGCCGCAAATGAACGCGAATCAACGCAAATCGGTCGCAAAAGATTATATTGTTTTTTCTGTCCGCAGATTATGTCAGGCGATCTTCTTCAAGACATTCCGATCCAAATCGAGCGTATAAGAAAGAATGGTATCCAGGTTCATCTTGTCCGATGCTTTCAATATTTCGATGCCTGTGAGCCTTCCATCATCAGTTGTATCGATATTCACACCCTCCGCTATTTCAATCACTCCATCCGGCTCCTCATTGCTGAGATTTAAGTATAGCGCGTCGACTTCTTCATCGTAATGTACTTTCATGGGTTCTTCTCCTTTTCAACATTTTTTCCGCAAATGAACGCGAATCAACGCAAATCGATTGCAATCGATTTCCCGTCATTGATGGTTCATTAAGTCCCGTTGCGTTTATTGGCGTTCATTTGCGGATTCATCTTCCACGAAAATCCTGCTCATTTAATGCCAGCCTACTTGCGATTTTACGTATCTGATCAAATCTTCGTCCATCGGAAAAAGACTGTTATTCTTGGTTGTTTTCGGCTTGAACTCCAGGTATTTTTCAACATCAAAAGTTTGCGGCATATTCTTCCATATTGAAGATAATGATTCCGGATTAATTTCAATACCTTTGCCTTGCAGGCAATCCTCAATGAAATTGAACGTTTTTGACGATTCCATATATATCAGCCTGGCAAATATATACATTGAAAGGATATCCGCAAAAACGTATCCAAGCGCCACATCATTTTCCTCGTCAAAATAATCAGCCTCCACATGGTCAAAGCAAAGAAAGCCGAAAATCGTTCTATCAACGTTTTCGAGGTTTACCAGCTTTTTAAACTCTTCGGACAGATCGTTATTCCATAATGTCATTGGAATAATCAAGGTAGACTTGTAAAATGAAGATTTATCTTCCTTATCTCCTGTCCAGCAGTCTTCCCACTTCTTGGCGTGTGCTCCGGAAGCACCACTTAAAAACTGCTTTACAAGATCATTATCTAATCGGGGATTAAAATAACGATCTTCTGCGGCAGCTTCGGGAATGTTGTTTTCCAGGAAATATGTTCCATTTTTATATATAGTTAGAAAACCATAATTTTTTTCTACGTCTGCATCTGAATCATAAGAAACATGAGCGTCTCTGAAAACAGAAATCACTTTTGAATGGTTATCTACATTAAAGTTACCTTTAATGCACACTCTCAGTTTACGGCAACTTCTATTTTCAAAATATGCATGAATGAACTTGAAATTCTCATATGCATCCTCGTAAAATTTACTATTTATATAATTAACCAACTCGCTAGCTAATGCGCCAATGCGCGCACCATCTTCGGGTGTTTCCCGAAATGAATCCTTGAGCTTCTTGTGTTTTTCCGCGGTTAAAAATGCATACTGCAAATATTCACCCTGATTAAAGCAAACAGCCTTCTGAACAACCCTGGACCATATGCGCATATTGACCTGCTGAATTTTTAATTCCTTATACCTTTCCTCAAGAGATATAGTTTTATCAAAGAATCCTATGAAATAGGAGACTGGGCGAAAATACTCTGATAAAGCTTCCTTTATCATAGCAAGAATATCCGACCTACGAAGAGTGATCATTTCCATAAATCTTTCACCAACATATACATAGACCTGATGATGAATATACCGGCTAGGAGAAGGTCAAGACCCAACAACAAGTACTCAAAACCGGTAATAGCTTTCACAATAATAGGATTTACACCTATAGATTCAAGATAGGATACCCACCAGCTTAACAATACTGCGATTATGGAAATTGCAAAAAATGCGATTACGCCAACAACGACATGGGTTATAAATTTTACCAATGATATCCATATAGCCTTGTTATGGCCTATCTGTTTTTGAATCATTCATTACTCCCATACACTTCCTGTCATTTTTTCCGCAAATGAACGCGAATGAACACAAATTGGTCGCAATCGGTTCGCCATCATTGCGGTTTTCGGCTCGTAATTGTTCAACCCTCCAGTTGGCACCTTGAAAAATAGGTGTTTTCATCGACCGAGAGGCTCTAAGCCATTGATTATTCAGACATGCCATTCACGAAAACTGTATTTTTCAAAGTGCCCCAGTATTTTTGCCATCCCTGGCACTTGGATTCCGACAGTCCCTGCCGGAATGACGAGGTGGAGACTGAACGATTACCTCCGTCTCGTCATGTTCATTTGCGTCTATTCGCGTTCATTTGCGGACTGATCTTCCGCGAGTATCTTGTCGGGCACGCCGCCGTCCATCAATGTGGTTCGGCCAAGCTCCCTCCGTGTCCCTGCGTCGGGACGGCGCCTGGCCTCACCACATCCTACGCCCCATTGATATTCTTCTTTCATCTGCGAGAATCTGCGTAATCTGCGGATTCAACCGGTGGGCACAGCCCATCCTATGCCGCCTCGGCGACCTCTTCGTCTTCATCCTCTTCGGTCCTCTGGCCAGCCAGGATGATGGCATTGGACACCAGTTGGTGCACGCTGACGACCTGGTCCATCTCCATACCATAGAAGGGCAGGACCTTGGAGAACTGGCTCTTGCAGATGGCGCAGATAGCGGCCATGTGGGTGACGCCCTTCTCCTGGATCAGATTGTTGAGGGCCTCCACCCGGGGCTTGGCGCCCTTGACCCGCAGCTCCAGGAGGTCGTCGGTGAGCAGGCCGCCGCCGCCGCCGCAACAGAAGGTGCGCTCGCGGATGGTCTCCTCGTCCATATCGTAAAACCGGTTGCAGGTCGCCTTGATGATGGCCCGCGGGATGTCGAACTGACCGCCCGGCTTGTCACCCATGCGCGAGGCCCGCGCTACGTTGCAGGAGTCATGATAGGTCAGGACCATATCGTCGTTCTGTGACCTGTCGAACCTGAGCTTGCCCGTCTTCATCAAGTCGTAGGTGAACTCGCAGATGTGCTGAGGTACGGGATAGTTGGGATCGAGGAAGTCCCAGGGACCGGCCAGGGTGTTGAGGAAGCTGTAGGCGACGCGCCAGGCATGGCCGCACTCGCCGAAGACGATACGCTTGACGCCCAGATCCAGGGCGGCCTTGCGGACGCGCTGGGAGACCCGCCGCATGTTCTCGTAGGAACCGATGAACATGCCGAAGTTGGCGGCCTCGGAGGCATAGGAGCTCAGGGTCCAGGACACGCCGGCCTCATGGAACACCTTGCCGTAGCCGATCAGACCGTCTACGTGGGGCTCGGCGAAGAAGTCCGCCGAGGGTGTGACCAGCAGGATCTCCGCCCCTTCCTGGTCCAGGGGATATTTGACCGCTACACCGGTGTCGTCCTCGACGTCCTCTTCCAGTCCCTCCAGGGTGTTCTCCAACGCCGGACCGGGCAATCCTAAGTTGTTGCCGACCTTGTAGACCTTGCCGATGATCTCGTTACAGTACTTCTGGCCCATCCCGATGCTGTCCATGATCTCGCGCGCGGCCATGGAGATTTCCGCGGTGTCGATGCCATAGGGACAGAATACGGAGCAGCGGCGGCATTGGGAGCACTGATGGAAGTAGCTGTACCAGTCGTCCAATAGCTCGCGGGTCAGGTCCTCGGCGCCCACCAGCTTGGGGAAGAGCTTCCCGGCCAGGGTAAAGTGACGCCGGTAGACCTTGCGCAGCAGGTCCTGACGACCGACCGGCATATTCTTGGGATCCTGGGTGCCGAGGTAGTAGTGGCATTTGTCGGTGCAGGAGCCGCACTTGACACAGGCATCCAGATAGACGCGCAGGGAGCGATATTTGCCGAGCAGCTCCCCCATCTTGGCGATGGCCTTGTCTTCCCAACCCTCCACCAGCTCCCCGGGGAAGCCGAGGGGCTCTTGGAACTCGGGTTTGGAGAGGAAGGGGCTGCTGTGCCCCATTACGCCCGGCTCGATGGCCGGTATCTCCGGGTATTGTCTAAGCTCGGGTACGTTGAAATCTGCCTTTGCCATGTTCTTAGCCTCTCAGCGGATGCTGCGCGCTACCTACCCGGGACGGTGGACATAACCCACCCATTGTTCAGCCCCCACTTATGATAGCCTTTTAATTATTTTTTTAGCCAGACCATCTTCTATTTCGGTATGCCTTGGGATAGGTTGGCTTTTTCCCGATCGAGGATTTTTATACCAATCATGATTAGCACCATGGCGTACAAAAACACAACCATTTGACTTGATCGTCTTAATCAATTGTTTTCTTTTCAAACTGCCACTTCCAATAGCTGAAACGGTTCCGCATCAGGTACCAAACCTTTCTGAATATCACTGTAAATCTCGATTAAATTTCCTTTTAACTCATCTATCGTTTTACCTTGACTTTCATAATCAGGGTATTCTTGTATATGTCCGACAAACCATTCTTTTTCTCTTTTATAGACAATATTCAATTTCATGGGTAATCTCCTTAAAGCTGGGTTTCGTTCCTCAACCCAGCCTACCACTGGTCGAGGATTACTGCCCTTGAGGATCGCTCTCAAAGCTCTTGGCCCAGGCCGCGAGGTGCCGCCGCTCGCGGGGGTCGTCGACCTGATTGCGACCGGGGCTGAAGAACAACCCCGGCGCGTGCAACAGCTTGCTGAACGGAAAGACGATCATGAGGGTCGCCACCAGCAGCAGGTGCAAGAGCAACAGGGGATCCGCAGGCAGCGGAGAGAAGTCGAAGGTGATGAGGCCGCGGAAGAACAGCTTGATGGCAACCACATCCACATGGAAGACATAGGTCATCCCCAGGCCGCTGAGACCGATGAGGATCAGCAAGGCGAGGAGCAGGTGATCCGCTGGCCCGGTGATATAGTGCACTCGGTCGACCAGCACCCGCCGCGCCCACAGGCCCGCAAGCCCCACCACCATGGCGATCCCCCCATAGATGCCGAAGGGCTGGACCAGCTGAATCGGCAGCCAGACCGGCTCGATGAAATAGCGCAGATGGCGCAGGGTGACCAGAAGGAGTCCGAAATGGAAGATCCAGCCGAAGATCCAGATCCACTTGTTGCCTTTGAACAGGCTCTCGAAGAAGACGACCTCCCGCACCAGACGCAAGCCGACCCCGGTCTTGGTGGTCGGCGCCGGCGTGGTCGGGATTTTCAAGGGTGCAGGGGTGCGCGCGTACTGCACGATCTTTCGGACCAGGCCCACCACCAGCACGGCGGCGGCGATATAGAACAAGATGGCGTATAGGACCGTCAGCGTTGACATTCACCCTCTCCCAAGATCCCTCGCTTCGCTCGGGATAAGCCCCTCTCCCTCCAGGGAGGGTGTCGCAAAAGTCATTTCGAACCACAGAGAAAGGAATCGGCTAATTCTCTGCGTTCTCTGTGTCCTCTGTGGTTTAAACTTCACAGACTGGCAGCTGACGCCACCGCTTTTGCGACATCCTCTCCAGGGAGAGGGGCCTTGCGAACGTGCATAATTAACGGAAACATTGCCCACAACCCCCCTCCCTCGGCGGAAGCGGGGCTGTTGCGACACCCCCTCAGAGAGGGTGTCGCAAAAGATGACGCCCTTCGTAGGATGCGGTAAGCGCGGGAGATCTTTCAGGATGGCTCTGCCGGGTGGCGCGAACCGCATCGATGATGCGGTGAGCACGGTGGTTCCGAGCTTGCTGCCGACCGGTGCGCACTCTCCCTGCGCGAACCGCATCAATAGATGGCGGCGTGTCCCACACCACGTTGGGCACGGCACTCTCCAACGATGCGGTTCGCGGCCTACCCGCCCCATCCCTGGGGCGGGTAGGCGCTCACCACATCCTACGGGCCTTTGCGACACCCTCCCCAGAGGGAGAGAGGCTTTTTGCCTACCTGGGAACATTCGTGTTGATGCGTGGTGCTTGTTTCCGGATTTCGTCCACGGCTGTACTAGACGCAGCCCGTGGGCTTGGGGAGACCGGCATAGCGGCAGGCCTGCTTGGCAGGACCATAGGGAAACAGGCCGTACAGGTATTTGCTGTTGCCCTTGTCCTTGCCCATCTTTTTGCCGACGGCCTTGGTCAGTACCCGTACCGCCGGGGCGATCTGGTACTCCTCATAGTATTCGCGCAGGAACTTGATGATAGCCCAGTGCTCGTCGGTGAGTTCCAGGTCGTCTTCCTTGGACATCACATCGGCCACCCCCGTTTCCCACTCCTGGATGTTGGTGAGGTAACCCTCTTCATCGGTCTCGTAGGTCTTACCATTGACTTCGATCGGCATGATGATTTTCCTCTTCAGCTTGAAAGTTGAAAACTAGAGCCAGGCCTGGACCTTGTCGTTCTCTGCCGCCAGATCCACGAAACCCGCATAGTCCACGACCTTGATCCCAGCGATCACGCGGTCTGCGGAGAACCCGCGGGCCGCAAGGTCGGGACCCAGGACATAAATCGATTGCTTGGCGAGCGCGGCCTCGAGCTGTTTCTCCGCGCTCGTACCCTTCAGGACCGCGTAGACGCCGTCCTCGAACAGGAGCACGGGGTCGCCCTGGTTGACGAATTTGAGGCAGGATTCCAGGCTGTTACGCTCGAACGGCGACTTGTTGACGGTATGTAGGATGCTCATCGGATCCCCCTTAGGCGATTGACGGAAAATGGTGTACCAGATTGCGCCGGATTTTTGTTCGTATTCAAGGCGCGGCAACCGGCACATAGTGGACTATGTAACGGTTGCCGCAACACAGAAGACGGACGAAAAGACCAGCAGGATGGTATTTCATTTGACAGAAATCGCCTTAGAAACTGAAGATCACATCGGATTCTTCCATGAGTTCGGAAACGCGGGCGGTATCCACCACCTCGACGATGTTCTCGATCTCTTCCTCGGTCTCCCAATCCTCCCAGGGGATCTGTACCAGATCGTCCGGGGTCAGTCCGCGGGCCGCGAGCGAGTCCTTGTCTACATAGATGTTCTTCACCTCATAGTCGCCCAGGGTACGGTAGGTCGGCGAGAAGTTCTTCATCCCGATGCCGGTCGTATCCTGGCCCGTAGTGAGCTGATAGACCCCGTCATCGATAAACATCAGCCGCACGTGCTGATCGAAGGCGGCGCCGATGAGCACGACCTCCAGGGATTCCCAGGCATAGATGGTGCCGTAGGGGGCCTTGCGATTGAGGTACAGGAACTTCTTGGTAGTTTCAGACATGGCGTACCCCCTTAGTCGCCGAACACGACGAGCCGATCCGCCTGGATGGCCGCCTCGACCAACTGTCCCAGACCGGAGATGCGGAACCTGGGATGGATGTTGGTGGCGTCCTTGCTGTTACGCTTGGCCTCGCCTTCGTCCACGATACCGCGCCGTTGGGCGGCGGCGACGCAGACCACCAGCTCGGTCTGTACCACTTCGTTGCCGTCCTCGTCCTTGGTGACTGATTGGATCTTGTACTGCTCGGCCAGCTCTGCCCACCGATTGACGATGTTACGGTCATCTTGGGGGGGCGTCGTCAGTCGGGTCCCGTTGTTGACACCGTCATGGTAGAAGAAGACCCGAAATATCTCGTGCCCCTTCTCCAGGGCGGCCTTCGTGAAGAAGTACGCCGAGTCGGACGCTTGGTGCTGGTAGGGTCCCTCGTTGATTTGGATTGCGAACTTCATAGCGACCTCGATGTGGTTATTCCCCGCTCCCCATTCCGCGACCGGTGGAGGGTGTTGCAAAAGGTATCCTTATGACCCCCTCTCCCGGCGGGAGAGGGGCTTTCCGGTGTGGAGCGGACTCGCGACGCATTTCAGAAGCGGATGTAGTTGGAGGCGTTGAAGCTGGCCCGGGCGCCGCGCCAGTCATCGATGTGGTATTTGGTGAAGGGCAGCTCGACCTCTTCGAAGAACCGCGGCCAACCGATGCGCTCGATCCACTCGTTGACCCGCTCCCAATCCCGGGCACCTTCCCGGTAAGCCTTGAGGATGCGCTTGACGATGGCGGTCGCCTCGGGCCAGCGCGGCGGGTTGTTGGGGATACCGGCGGCCACCAGCTTCTGGAAGGTAGGCTTGCCGCGGGCGTTGGAGTGGTTGCCGCCGACCCAGATGGCCAGCTTGGAATGCTCGGCGTCGTTGATCTGCATGGGCGGACAGGGCGGGTAGCAGGCGCCGCAGCAGATGCACTTGCGTTCATCGACCTCCAGGGAGGGCTTACCATTGACCATGGCCGGGCGGATGGCCGCCACCGGGCAACGGGCGACCACCGAGGGCCGCTCACACACATTGGCGACCAGATCGTGGTTGATCTTGGGTGGCTTGGTGTGCTGCACGTTGATGGCGATGTCCCCCTGACCACCACAGTTGATCTGGCAGCAGGAGGTGGTGATATGCACCCGGTTGGGCATGGTGGCCGTTTTGAACTCATCGATGAGTTCGTCCATCATGGATTTGACGACCCCGGAGGCATCGGTGCCCGGGATGTCGCAGTGCAGCCAGCCCTGGGTATGGGAGATCATGGTCACCGAGTTTTGGGTACCGCCCACGATAAAGCCGGCATCTTCGACCGCCTTGATCAGGGGCTCCACCTTGGCCGCGTCCTTGACCACGTATTCGAGGTTCGAACGCAGGGTGAAGTGGACGAAACCGTCGGCGTATCGATCGCCGAGGTCGCACAGCTTGCGCAGGGTGAAGACATCGAGGATCCGTTGGGTACCGACCTTGACGGTCCAGACCTCGTCACCACTGTAGGCTACATGCCGCAGCACCCCGACCCGCGGGTGCTCGTGGTACTTCCACATGCCGAAATTCTTGCGCATCACGGGATGCATGTACTGCCAGGGATCAGGGCATCCGGATTCGATCGGCTCACGCATATCTGCCATCGCCTTCCTCCAAAATCTTAAAATACAGTCGCAATCTTAAGCGCGCGGCCGGACGCGAGGACCCTACCCCGCGCCGGCCCGTAGGATTCAGCCGGCGGCTTCGGCCCGACGCTCGAACCACTCCTGTGCCGCCTCGTCCCAATCGTCCATCCGGACGTAGGAGCTCTGGCGCGGGTGGTTCAACATATTGGGGTCGGGCTCGATGTCGAGACTATCGAGGAAGTTGGCCAGGCCAATGCGTTCGATCATCTCGCCGCAGCGCTCGTGCTCCAGGCCGTTCTCGGCCCAGAAGTCGATGATCTCCTCGGCCAGCTCGACCAGGGACTCGTAGTCTTCCTCGGTCTCCAGCTTCTTGAAGGGAACGATGACGGTGCCCATGAGGTCGCCGATCTTGAGGGTGCGCTTGCCGCCGACGCAGATGGTCACGCCCTTGTCGTCGCCCGGATGCAGGGCCTTGGGCATGACGTTCAGGCAGTGCATGCAGCGCACACAGTCGCGGTTGTTGACCACCAGGGTGTCGTCGTCCTTCAGGGTCAATGCCTGAGTAGGACAGCGGGTGATGACATTGTCGATGAGGTACTGGCGGCCTTTGGTCTTGAAGTATTTCTTGACCTCCTCCTGATCGACCTTCATGTCGTCGCGCCAGGTGCCGATGACGGCGAAATCCGCCCGTTCGATGGCATTCTGGCAATCGTTGCCGCAGCCGGAGACCTTGAACTTGAACTTGTAGGGCAAGGCCGGACGATGCACATCGTCGGTGAAGTTGTTCACCAGCAGGCGATGGGCCTTGAGCTCGTTGGTGCAGGACATCTCACAGCGGGCGGCACCGACGCAGGACATAGCGGTGCGCACGCAGGGACCGGCGCCGCCCAGGTCCCAACCATAGTCGTTGATCTCGTCGAAGAAGTGCTGGGTGTTTTCGGTGTCGGTGCCGATGAACATGATGTTGCCGGTCTGACCATGGAAGGTTACCAGACCCGAGCCATACTTCTCCCAGCTGTCAGCCAATTGGCGCAGCATATCGGTGGTATAGTGGTTACCGGCCGGCGGCTGGACGCGCAGGGTGTGGAATTCCTTGGACTCGGGGAAGGCCTTTCCGACCTCGGAGAACCGGGGAATGATACCGCCGCCGTAGCCGTACACCGAAACGGTGCCGCCCTTCCAATAACCCTTGCGGGTCTCGTAGGAGTGCTCCAACTGGCCCAGCAGACTGTTGGTTACCTGGTTGATGCGTGCGTCCGGATGCTCGTCGCGCAGCCGCTTGATACCCGAGATGAAGCTCGGCCAGGGGCCGCTTTCCAACTGATCGAGCATCGGTGTATGGTGCTTTTCGATGGCCATTGGGCTGTTTCTCCAGGTCTTTAACCGATAAGTGTCAGAATAAGAAATCGTATCATTTTGCGCCGGTCGTCGGCGCGGGCCTCGCTACCCGCGGCGTGCATCGCATTGAGTTCTCAACCGACGGATCCGGCACTCGGCGGTCGTCGGCGTGACGGTGGTTTCCCGGCAGTGGTTTCCGGGCGACCCGGGCTAATATACCGGCCACTCAATATACTCCCCCACCGATAAATGGGAACCCTGCCACCTATGAGGAATATCGCTCCGACCTGCTCTCCCCAACCTGGTATTAGCTCCCGACCCACTAGCCACCGTAGAAACCCTGGCTGTATTCTCAGCCGACCCCCGGTAAATTGGGCGGCGATATTACGCTCTGATGATCCGTTAGTCAACGGATTCTAATATAAGCGGGTCCTCATATGCTAGCCCTGTCGCTAGGGCAAGCAGGTATAAATTCCTTATCGATTAACAAGTTGATGCCGGCTGTAGGGTGGGCTGTGCCCACCGAACCCGCTGTTCGGCGTTATACTGCCACACGGCACAATCCGAGCTTTTGAATTTCCCCCTCACCCCACCCTCTCCCGGAGGGAGAGGGAGTGAAATGCGCAGATTGTTCCGTGTGGCAGTATAGTTTGGTATTGCCCGAGAAGGCGTCTACACCCAAAGCGAGGTCCGTGTGGGCCGACAGCGCGGGGGGTAATATGGGTGTCAATGCCATTACCGGGCGACAAAAAAGAGGAGAAGCTACGAATCACGCGAATCGGCGCGAATGGATTCACGCCGATTCGTCGTTTTCTCTTCCGCATCCTGATCGACCACGACCAGCGGTCAGCAGCTAACTTTTTAATCTCTCTGGGTCAAATTCCCCGCCGCTTGCGGCGAGAAAAAAGACTTCCATCCAATTGATACCCCCTTGGGGCGGGGAGGATTCATTGGTATTGATATGGTATTGATTGGGTGTAGGTTGCGTTAGCCGCGCGGGGAAAGGCTGCGGGGGACACGGCGCCGAACGCGGCGTAACGCAACACGACACTGTAAGGCGGTTGAGCACGGAAATTCGTGTGGATGCGTGTGATTCGTAGTTTATCCCCATCCATGCTCACGAAGAGGGAAAAACGACTCGGGCAGTCGATTTGGTGCCGAGGAGAGGACTTGAACCTCCACGGGCTTTCGCCCACTAGTACCTGAAACTAGCGCGTCTACCAATTCCGCCACCTCGGCAGGTGGTCCGCAAAGGTGTTACCCGATCCGGTCGGAGAGGATTTGTCATGCTAGTGAGACAAAAGGGGCTTGTCAACGTACACTAAGAAGCCGTCTGGTTAAAAGCAATCCTGAATGATTTGGCGCTGTTTGGGGGACCGGACGTGTTACGTTCGACGCCCAACGGCTCGTTGGTCTACGGCCAGGCCAGTGCCGGCGTCTTAACGCAACCTACACCCACATGATCCCCCGTGCAGCCTGCACGCGCGGACCTCGTCTTAAGTGTAGGTTGCGTTAAGCCGCGTGAGAAAACGTCTGGGAGAACAACACGACGCTCGGATCCGTTTTAACCAGACAGCTTCTAACTCTTTATTTTGGAATGGAAAAACGCCATCGTGGCAAGACCCAAGCAGGCAAGATCCCGGGCTGCGGACCCCCACCGTCGGCGCGAAGCGAAGAAGTATTCCAATCCCATCCCAAGCCGGGAGTTCATCCTCGAGACCCTCACCGAGGCCGGCGTTCCACTCACCTTCAGCGAGATCGCCGCCACCTTCGACATTCGCGACGAGGGGGAGCTCGTCGCCTTGCAGCGCCGTCTCGGTGCCATGGTGCGGGACGGGCAGTTGGTACCCAACCGCCGGGATGCTTACTGCCTGGTAAACAAGCAGGATCTGATCGCGGGCCGGGTGATCGGCCATCCGGACGGCTTCGGTTTCGTCAAGCCGGACGATGGCGGCGATGATGTCTATCTCTACCCACGACAGATGCGCGGCCTGTTCCACAACGACCGGGTGGTGGTGCGGATCATCGGTCAGGACCGCCGGGGGCGACTGGAAGGATCGGTGGTCGAGGTGCTGGAGCGCAATACGCACACGGTGGTCGGGCGCTTTTATCAGGAGAGCGGCATCGGCTTCGTGGTCCCGGACAACAAGCGTCTGACCCATCACATCATCGTCCCCAGCGACCGGAGCGCCGGCGCCGGTCAGGACCAGATCGTCGTCGCCGGGATCACGGACCAGCCCACCAAGCGCACCCAACCGATCGGGAAGATCCTGGAGGTGGTCGGTGACCACATGGCTCCGGGGATGGAGACGGACATCGCGATCCGCACCCACGAGCTCCCGGTACAGTGGCCGGCGGCGGTGGAGGCCGAGATCGCGGCTCTGGAGACCGAGGTCCCGGCTGCGACCAAGGATGGGCGGGTCGATCTGCGCCGGCTGCCTCTGGTGACGATCGACGGGGTCGATGCCCGAGATTTCGACGACGCCGTCTACTGCGAGCCCAAACCCAAGGGTTGGAAGCTCCTAGTCTGCATCGCCGATGTCTCCAGCTATGTGGAACCGGGTACGGCCCTGGACGCGGAGGCCCGCGAACGCGGCAACTCGGTCTATTTTCCGGGCCGGGTGATCCCTATGCTGCCGGAGGTCTTGTCCAACGGGCTCTGCTCCCTCAATCCCGATGTCGATCGGCTATGCATGGCCTGCGAGCTGTACGTGAACCGCGCAGGGCAGATCACCAGATCCCGCTTCTTCGCGGCGGTGATGCGCTCTCACGCCCGTTTCACCTACGACCAGGTGGCGGATCTGCTCGGGGACGGCGACCCGCAGCTGCGCCGACGCTGTTCGGAGCTGCTGCCTCACCTGCACGCGCTCTATGCCCTCTATCAGGCCCTCCATGGGGCGCGGACGGGGCGCGGGGCCATCGATTTCGACACCACCGAGACCTCTTTCGAGCTCGATGAGCAAGGCCGTGTCCTGGCGATTCGCCCCCTAGTGCGCAACCTTGCCCACCGCATCATCGAGGAGTGTATGCTCGCGGCCAATGTGGCCGCCGCCAGGCTCTTCCAGCGCCAGCGGATGCCGGCCCTGTACCGCATCCACGAGACGCCCAAGGAGGAGAAGCTGAGCGACCTGCGGGGGTTTCTCGCCGAGTTGTCCCTGCGCCTGCCCGGCGGCGAGCGACCCACGGCAAAGGATTATGCGGCCCTGCTCGATTCGGTCCGGACCCGCCCGGATCGACGCCTGATCCAGACCGTGCTGTTGCGTTCCATGCAGCAGGCCATGTACAGCTCGGAAAACGCGGGCCATTTCGGGCTCGCTTATCCCGCCTACACCCATTTCACGTCCCCCATTCGCCGCTACCCGGACCTGATCGTCCACCGGGCCATCAAGCATGTGCTGGCGGGGGGGGCCGTAGCGGATTTCGACTACGCCAAGCCGGACCTGCGGCGCATCGGTGAGTACTGCTCCGGCACCGAGCGCCGTGCCGACGAGGCCACCCGTGACGTCGAGTCCTGGCTCAAGTGCGAATATATGGAGGACAAGATCGGTGCGGAATTCGAGGGCACCATCACCAGCGTCAACTCCTTCGGCATCTTTGTGGAGCTCGACCGGATCCACGTGGATGGCCTGGTGCACATCACGGCCTTGGACAACGATTTCTATCACTTCGACCCGGTCGGGCACCGGCTTACGGGAAAACGCACCGGCACGGTCCACCGCCTCGGCGATCGGCTGCGGGTTCGATTGGCGGCGGTAAACCTGGACGAACGCAAGATCGATTTTGTCTTGGCGCCGCGCGGGCAAAGTGGTCGCAAGAAGCGTAAGCACAAGGTTTGAGCCGGTCCGGATTCCCTCATGGGTAGTGGTTAAGGTTTAAATGGAAACATCGCCACTCGCAGTGGGTTGGGCACGTCATAAGCTGCACTCCCTCTCCCTCCGGGAGAGGGCCGGGGAGAGGGGATCAAATCAAGCAATGGGGCGTGGTTAATGAACCGCTCTACGCTAACCATTTAAAAATCTACCACTACCCCCTCATGACGACCCTGAACCTTGCTCCCTTGGGTAAGGTCCTGAACAGTCTCGACCGGGCCTTGGTGCGCGCACTCGCGGCCACCGAAGACGAAGAGCTGCGCGACGCCTGTATTCAGCGTTTCGAATACAGCTTCGAGCTGTCCTGGAAGATGCTGAAGCGACAATTGCGCGAGGAACTCGCCAATCCGGCGGAATTGGATACCTGGTCTTATAAGCAGCTGATCCGGGTGGCGGGCGAACGCCAACTGATAGCCGACGTGGCGGCTTGGTTCGACTATCGCGAAAAGCGTAACCTGACCTCCCATTCCTACGATGAGCGGAAAGCCAAGCAGGTGTTCGCCGTCCTGCCGCGTTTTGCGCAGGACGCCACAGACCTGTTCTCCCGCTTGCAGGCCCGTCATGGATAGCAACCGCTTGGACCTGCGACCGCGGCATGCAGCCATGGTCCGGGACATTCTGCACCGGTTGGTACCGGACCGTAGCGTCTGGGCCTTCGGCTCACGGGTTACCGGCAAGGCTCGGCGTTATTCCGACCTGGATCTGGTGGTCATGGGAGACCGCCCGTTGCCGTCCCCTTCCCGGCAGGCCTTGCAAGAGGCCTTCGAAGAGAGCGATCTGCCGTTTCGGGTCGATGTCCTGGACTGGGCCGACACCGATGCGTGGTTTCGGGAGATCATCAAGGCCAACTGTATTCCGCTCGTGCAATATCCGTGATTCGTAGCTTGTACCTAAAACGAATCCATAATCTCAAGGGATTTGCCACCACTTATGATCCCAAGGCTTGTTTTCCTTCCCTGACAAATCCCGGCTACCGTGGATAACGGCGACGACGAAGAGACGCTCGGGTTGGATCAGGTAGAGGATACGGTAGCCCTGGTAGATCAGCTCCCGAACATCCTCCCGGCCCTCGGCCTCCGGCACCGCTCGTCCCATCTTTGGAAAATCCGCCAATTTCTCCACGGCGGCAATCATCCGTGGCTCTTTATGGATTCCGGACTGTTCACGCTCATGGAAGGTACTACCGGAGGTTTTGGAGTGCGGCGGCACCCTGACTTCAGTACCGACCAGAATCCGCGATGCCCGATGTCACCACAGCGTTGGCCTGGAACACGGGCCCGCCGCCGCTTTGGATTTGGCGCTGCATCCGTCTCCAACACCGGTGTTGCGGCCAGGGGAAAGCGCCGTCGCCGCGGCGCGCGTAGTGCTCAGAGCCCGGATTCCCGGCCAACGCCGCTGGTATCCCCCATAGCTGAGGTTCGATGCAGCCGCGCCGCTTTGCCGGCGCACTCCAAAGCAGTCCGGAATCCATAAAGAGCCTCATCCGTTCCGTGAAGCGCCGGGCGTAATACGGGGAATCCTTGGCGATGTAAGCCTTCAGGTTCCGGATATCGGCCCTGGCTTGCTGCGACCATTTAATCACCATCGCCCAAGAGTTCGGCCTTGACCTGTTCGTGAGGGACGGTACGACCTGCCTCGATGTCGGCCAGACCTTCTTCGATCTTCTGCTTCACATAGCTCTCATACATGAGGTCATCCCGGGATACCTGGTCGGATAGGTGATCGATAATCTCTTTAGCGGTCTGCATGAAATAATCCTCTTATCCGACGGCATGGGGGGTCACGTCCCATACAATTGTATACCCGTTGGGCGTAAGTAAATAGAATGAGATCGAATAATCCAATCCCCATCGTGGGTATCCACAGTGTTCGGGCCGCGTTGCAGCACGGCGGTGAGGGCGTCCTGGAGGTATGGTTGGAGAACCGGCGTCGCGACCGACGCCTGGCTGAGGTCGCCGAGTTGGCATACCAGGCGGGCGTTGCGGTCCGGCGGGTGATGCGCGATGAGTTGAACGGCGTGGCCGAGGGTGTGAATCACCAAGGCGCGCTGGCTTGGGTCCATACCCCGGCGGCCCGTGGAGAAGCGGCTCTCGGCACCATCCTCGACCACACCCAAGATCCCCCCTTGTTGCTGATCCTGGACGGCGTTCAGGACCCCCATAACCTGGGAGCCTGCCTGCGCACCGCCGACGCAGCCGGCGTGCAGGCCCTGATTGCGCCCAAGGACAAGGCGGTCGGCCTTACCGCGGTCGCCTGCAAGGTCGCCAGCGGCGCCGCGCGGACCGTCCCTTATGTTCAGGTCACCAACCTCGCACGCACCATCGCGAGTCTCAAGGAACGGGGCATCTGGCTGATCGGAACGACCGCTGAGGCAGGGACCGATCTGTTCGAGACCGATCTCACCGGCCCCCTCGCCCTGGCCCTGGGCGGTGAAGGCAAGGGGCTGCGGCGCCTCACCCGGGAGCGCTGCGATCTGCTGGTACGGCTCCCCATGCTGGGGACGGTGGAGAGCCTGAATGTCTCCGTGGCCGCGGGGATCTGCCTCTACGAAGCACTGCGACAGCGGCAGGACGGTTTGAACCACACAGGCGTAAGCAGTAAGAAAACGACGAATCTACGCGAAAATTGATGCGTGCGGATTCGTGCGATTCGTAGGGTGGGCTGTGCCCACCAATCGGGTCTCCTCGGTGGGCACAGCCTACCCTACGCCCACGATTCCCCTTCGCCGCACCCGGTCAGCACAAAAAAGCCTCACAACCGCCCGCGCTCGGATAACTGTCAACGGCCTTTATAAAAAACAGCCAAACCTGCTTAAAAAAACGGATCTATAATCCGGTAGGTCCTGACAGAATCTGCGTACCGGAGGTTTCGGCGCCTTGGCACAAGATCAAGCCACCCTGCGGCCAGACAGCCTGGTGCTCTACAAGGTTCGGCCCGCGCGCGTCCTGGCGCTCGGTGACAAGATCGATATCGAGCTCGAGGGCGGACAACTCAAGCGGGTGCGCCCTAAGGATGTCAGGTTGTTGCACCCCGGACCATTGCACAGCCTGGCCGATCTCGGCCCGCGGGAAGGCGAGCTCGCCGAGACCCGGGAGCTGCTGGAGGGGGACGAAACCAATCTGGGCGAGCTTGCCGAGCTGATGTTCGGCGAGTTCTCCCCGGCAACGGCCTGGGCCGCTTGGCAGTTGGTGGCGGAGGGCCTCTATTTCGAGGGTACGCCGGAGGCGGTGCGAGTCAGAACGCACCAAGAGGTGGCGCACGACCAGGCCGAGCGGGAAGCCAAGACCGCTGCCGAACGCAGTTGGAACGAGTTTTTGGAACGGTTGCGGCAGGCCCGTCCGACACCGCAGGATGGGGAACGCCTACAAGAGGTGGTGCGCTTGGCCCGGGGTGAAACCGCCGGCAGCCGCATTCTCCGGGCCCTGGGTTATCAGGAGACGGTGCAGAACGCGCACCGGGCCCTGATCCGGGTCGGCTATTGGTCCCAGGATTACAATCCCTACCCGGAACGAAACCGGTTGCCGGTTGCTGATCCGGATCTACCGGTGCCGGACCTCTCCCATGAAGAACGTCTCGATCTGACCCAGCTGCCCGCCTATGCCATCGACGATGAAGGCAACCAGGATCCGGATGATGCCCTGAGCCTGGACGGCGATCGGATCTGGGTACATGTGGCCGATGTGGCCGCCTTGGTGGCGCCGGACAGTGATCCGGATCGCGAGGCCTGTGCTCGGGGTGCCAACCAGTACCTGCCTGAGCGGACGGTCAAGATACTACCCCAGGCGGTGACGGAACACCTGGGGCTCGGTCTGCACCCCGTCTCTCCCGCCCTATCCTTCGGCTTCCAGTGCGGGGAGGCCGGCGAGCTGACGGATATCGAGATCCGAGCCACCTGGGTACGGGTTGAACGGCTGACCTACGAGACCGTCGAGCAACGGCTCACAGAGCCGCCCTTTGCCCAACTGAACCTCCTGGCCGAGCGTTTTCGCACGCGCCGCACCGCACACAAGGCCGCCGCTATCGAGCTGCCCGAGGTCAGCGTGCGGGTACGCGACGGCGAAGTCAATATTCGACCCCTGCCAAGGCTGTGCAGCCGCCTCTTGGTAACGGACACCATGCTCATGGCCGGTGAGGCCGCGGCCGGATTCTGCCTGGAACGGGAGATTCCGATCCCGTTTGCGACCCAAGCGGCGCCGGACAAGGTCGAGCAGCCTGCCGACCTGGCGGCTATGTATGCCTACCGTCGGCGTTTCAAACCGACGCGGCTCACCGGCAACCCGGAGCCCCACTTCGGCCTGGGGCTGGCCCGCTACACTCGGGCGACAAGTCCGTTGCGTCGTTACTCGGATCTATTGGTGCATCAGCAGATCCGGGCCTGGCTGGCCGGAAGCCAGCTGCTCGACACCCAACAGGTCACCAAGCGCACCGCTGAAGCGGAGATAGCCGCCGCCACCGTGCGGCGTGCTGAACGGCTCTCCAATCAGCACTGGAAGCTGGTCTACCTACGCGCCAATTCACAGTGGCGAGGGGAAGGGGTGCTGGTCGATAAGGGTGAGCGCAAGGCAGTGGTGTTGATTCCGGAGCTTGCCATGGAAGCGCGGGTGAGGCTGCGCGGGGATCCCGAGCTGAATAGCCGGGTCCGACTTATACCGCAGGAGGTCGATCTGCCCGACCTGACCTGCTATTTCCGGGTCCACGAATAGACTTCAAAGACGATGGCTATTCATTCCATGAAATAGTCGTCGGACCGGGTAATGCCGGGTTGTTTCCCAACCGTGCCTTTGACAAAACCTTGGGAAAAGGGTAGTGGTAAATTTACAAGTGGTAGAACTTCAGAACGACTATCGACAGATGGACATTCCCACTTTGAACTTACCCACTACCGGGAAAAGTAATTCCCAATAGAAGCACCGAATCAATGTGGTCGGTATTTCGACACTGCCGTACCAACAACCAAAACCGAGGCAATATCAGCCTGCATCCGGTGGGCTATAGTTGGCGTCCTTGGGATTGAGAAAGATGAAGTGGAACTGCCCCGGCTCGATCTCCACGAAATCCATGGTTGCCTCGGCCAACAGGGGGACATACTCGGGAGCCATGACGATATCGATTCCTTCCGACGAGATACGAATGTCTTCGTCAGTGACGTCATCGAAGCCCATGCGGTAGTCGACAGAGCCATCCGGCTTTTGGTGGGCTGCGAGGCGCAGCGGCAGCTCCTCGGTTCCACCCTGCTTGGCCGTGCTTAGGACCTGCTGAGCGGCAGTTGTCGTTATTTTGAACATGGGTTGTGCTTCCTTAAAGAGCGTTGAACTGAAAAATGGTTAGCGTAGAGCAGTTCATTATGCCCCATTTCTTTAATTTGATCCCCTCTCCCCGGCCCTCTCCCGGAGGGAGAGGGGGCGAAGTGGTCAGTGCTGTTGGCAGTAATTCCGTACTCTACCACTTTAAAATTTACCACTACCTGAGGCTTAACTTAATGGCATTGCATCCTAACCTACTAACCGGATCAGGGCAGGCCGGATCAGGGCAGGAAAGAGCCCATACGCCCGAAGGGATGTGCAATCTGGCGTACGTTCTGGCGCATGGTCGCAACACCGCCCGTCATGAGATAGACGCGCTGGTCGATGATGCCCACTCCCTCTCCGATGAGGCCCATACTCTGCTCGATGCCGGCCATATCCCGGGTTACCGAGTCCATATTCGTCCGTATCCTCGGCATGACTTTGGTCAGTGCCGCCATGTTCGCGTGAATCGGCTCCATGTGGCCGATGTGCTCGTCGAAGGCGTGCATCCGTTCGGTGATGGCGCCCATGTCCTCATCGACAGTGCGTAGGTGGTCGTGCATGTCGTCCATATTGGCGACGATACCATTGAGGTCTTCGTACAGGACCCGGACATAGTAGACGTTGAAGACTGCCAGGATCACCAGCAGCACGGAGGTGACGATGATGATTGCATCGGTGATACGAAAATGGCGGTAGCGTTCGTCCAGATGGAGCTGGGTCTCCCGCCCAAGCCGGGCAATGACTTGAACGATGGCACGCCTGGGATCTTCTCTCATAGTCGAGCTTCCCTCCTGAAGGCCGCCTTGGAAATTTCAAGACGGCCATGTGGGGCAAGGATGCCTAGTACCTAGTTTCACCCTACTTTAGGTTCTCTGGGCTGAGCCCACCAGCTAAGCGCGGGAGTGGTAGGCACAGCCCACCCTACAGGCTATATGCAAAATATGCAGAAATGGGGTACTAGGGGGTGTTCTCATTAACAAACGATCTAATCCTGGCTATCTCGAACCACGGATCGACACGGATTGGTCTCCATCCGTGTCGATCTGTGTTCATCCGTGGTTCTCTTTATGGAAACGGGAACATTTTGTTCATGGAGCGGGCAGGCTTGGCCATATGGTGCACCTGCTGGGACATGGCTTGGATCTCGTGGTTCATAATGTCCATGTTCACCGAGATATTCCCGACGTTTTTGCGCACCGTGGCCAGATGGCGGTTGATGCCGTGGACGATCTCCCGCATCGAGCGTATGTCCGAGTCGATGACCTCCATCGCCCTGCTCAGGGTTCCCGTCATGCCTTGGATATCCTCCATCAGTGCAACCCGCTGCTCCATATTGATGATATGCCCGCGAGTCCGGTGCATCTGCTCGGCCACGGACGTCAAATGAATGTTCATGTCGCTTACAATGGCCGAGATCCGGTTGATCTGGGCGCTCAGGGTCAGCAGCAACACCAGAATCGAGATGGCGATCGCGCCCAGGATGATGAGGCCGGCCTGGATACTGTAGTTGAGACGGGCGCCGAGCTTATTCTTGATATCGATCTGGCTGAGGATGATGCCTTCGAAGGAGCTCAGCGCACGCAGATATTGCTGTTGGAGAACGGCGTCCTCCTCTCTGGTCAATCGTTCTTCGGCCATGTCCTCGTTCTCTGCGGGAAGGATCGGGATGCGCCGACGGTGACTCGGGCACAATCAGGAATGATAACCCCTTTGGGGCTGGGTCGTCCCGGAACCTGCGAAATCGGTAGTGGCTCAGTTCGCGAAAAAACGGAAATTGCGAAAAAACGCCAGGACGCAATGGCGCCAAGACGCAAAGATTCTTTGTTCTTTCTTTGCGTCTTGGCGCCATTGCGTCCTGGCGTTAAATGGGCCGGAAAGGGAGCGGCCAAGCATAAAATTTTCAAACTGAGCCACTGCCTCGAAATCCGATCGGGCGAGCACGTATGATTTTCTTTTCGAGTAACGACATCCCTTCTCAGGGCTACCGAATGACCTTTAAAATCAATAACTTATAATTAAAGCCTACCGTTATGTTTGATCCATAACAGTTTGAATTTATTGATTTTAATAAATTTATTATTCGGTAGCCCTGCATCCCTTCTACCCACAACCAGGACCTGTTGACATTTAACTCTAACCAACTGTTTTTCACGTGTTAAATAGCCACAACACCCACTACGGTCAATCAAGCGGTTAGCGTAGGGTCCGCTGTGCAGACCTTCACCGTCTAAGGTCAACACGACCTAAACGCAACCGGTAGGCTTGGGCAGTCCGCCCCACTTGCAGATGAGCTTCATGGGACCTTTCTTGAAAATAGCGTACAGGTCTTTGGTGGAAACCTTGACCTCCTTAGCAAATTTGCGGATGGGTGGGACGACGCCATTCTCGTCGTACATGGCCCGCGCCTCGCGGATATAGCCCATGACCTGTTCGGTCATCTCGAACGCGTCCGCGGCCGCCAACTCTCTTGCGATTTCCTCGCTCCAATCCTCGCGGTTGACCAGGAACCCTTCGCCGTCCAAGGGAACATCGATTGCCATCGTCATTGCCTCCGGTTGTTCAACTTAAAGAGAACTGGTTAAGCAATCCTGAATGATTCGGTGCTGTTTGGGGGACCGGACGTGTTGCGTTCGACGCCTAAAGGCTCGCTGATCCTCTGCTCGGTCAGTACCAACATCTTAACGCAACCTACACCTACATTACCGCCCGCGCTGTCGGCCCACGCGGACCTCGCTTTAAGTGTGGGTTGGGTTAGGCGCGTTGCCCGATCCCGAAGTACAGCAACAAGGCCGAACGCGCCGTAACCCAACCCGCCGGACTTAATCTCGACGCAGGAGGGATCTTTTCCCGCAACCAACACCAAATAATCCAGGACCGCGCCCGGACAGTAGCATGATATCGGTGGGCACAGCCCACCCTACGACCTCAGTCCTGCCCGGAAAAGCCGTAAGGGAGATCACGGAAGGAGAGCGAGGGACCATCAGGGCCGCCGAGCCGTACTTCCCCGCGCTCCGCGGCCTCGATCTCCACCACCGCCAGGAGCTCGTAGTCACCCTTGCCGTTGATGCCTGCGTCTACCACCCGACCCGCGGCCTGCTCGGAGCGGCTGTTCGCAGCATGGAGCACGTCGCCCGGCACGGGTGGGTCGTCCGTGCTGACCTGCGCCAGGTACATGCGGCGCTTGAGTTTTCCCAGGTATTGCATGCGCGCGACCACTTCCTGGCCCGTATAGCACCCCTTCTTGAAGCTCACGCCATCGAGCAGGTGGAGGTTAGCCATCTGAGGCACGAAGGCATCACTGGTCTGTCGGTAAAGGGTCGGTATCCCGGATCGGATGTCGAGCAGAGACCAGAACTCGGTGTTGACGACGGTCGCGGTCGCTGCCAAGTCGTCCCATATAGCCTCCAGCGCGGCGGGCGGACCCAGGAGCTGGAATCTGGGTGTAGGACCCGGGATGCGAATGGTGATCAGCTCACCATCTTGGGTCACCCCGTTTTCCTGCGTCGGGACCGCAGCGAGGTGGGACGCCAGCAGGGACGGCGCGCAGGTACCGGCGATGGCGATGGCGATCAGCCGCTCGCTTGCGTCCTCGATGGTAGCCTTGGCCCGCAGAAGGTACATATGCAGCCGCCGGGTCAAGGCTTCCACCTGGGTGCGCGGAAGCTGAAGATAGATGACGGCGTCCCGCCTGAAGGTGCGAAAGCTGGCCAGCATCCGTCCCTTGGGGCTGCAATGGCTTCCGAGCTGGCTGACGGCAGTGGAGAGGCGGGTTACGTCATGCGTGACCTGCCCTTGGAGAAAAGACTCCGCTTCCGGTCCGGAAACAGCGATCAGCCCGAGGGGGGAGAGCGCCATCAGGGCGCAGTCGGCCTCCACAGGGGCATCCGGGAAACGCACCTTGCCCGCGTCGTCGATGCGCGCGGAATGGGATTCGAGGAAGGTTTTCCAAACACTGTTCATGGTATTGGCAATCGCTTTCTCTCAGGGTCTCGAGCGGTGGCAGAAGACCTCGCGCATCATGCCGACCAGCTGCAGGGTACGCGCATCGCTCACCCGATAGTACACCCGATTGGCGTCCTTGCGTGAGGCCAAGATCCCCTTATCGCGTAGTATGGCTAGGTGTTGGGAGATGTTGCTTTGGGATGTGCCGACGTAATCCACGATCTCCTGTACACTGATCTCCTGGCCGCCAAGGGTGCACAGGATCTTCAACCGCAACGGGTGCGACATCGCCTTGAGCGAGCGGGACGCGCGTTCGATATCGTCATCGTCGGCGAACAGGTCGGTGGACGGCGCCTCCGCGTTCGGGGCCTGAGTTCCGGGATTGGTTGGTCCGGGATTGGTTGGTCCGGGATTGGTCGGGGGGCTGAGATCACCTGCCATGGAATTACACCCTGCTCTTCAAAGTATCACCAATGCATAAGGATACACTAATACGGACCTCGCTTTAGGTGTTCGAAAATGTTCTGGCAAGAAGACAATCATAAGACCTCATTCCAAATCCCGGACGACATCGTCGATGTCCTGTTTTCCCTGATCTGCAAACGCTTACCCGTAGACCATGCCTACGCCCTGTCCGCCGCGCTGCAGCAGACCGCCCCCTGGATTGCGGAGGACACTTCCGGCGTTGCGGTCCACACGGTCCACGTGGCGGGTTCCCAGAACGGCTGGGAGCGACCCGGCCATGGTACGGACCAATACCTGATCCTGTCCAAGCGCACCAAGCTCACCATCCGGGTGCCTAAGCAACACACGGCGGCACTCATCAAGGATCTCGCGGGCCAGACCCTGGACGTAGCCGGCTGTCCACTGACCATCGGCCCGGGCAAGATCCGCCGGCTGAGCAAAACAACCACACTCCTCTCACGCCATGTGGCTAGTGTCCCGGACGCCACCGAGGAGGGCTTTCTCGACTGGGCGGCACAAGCGTTGAACGACCAAGGCATCCGGGTACGCAAGGCCCTGTGCGGCAAGATGACCCTCCTGACCACACCGAGCGGCATGCTCCGCACGCGCAGCCTCATGCTGTCGGACCTGACGCCGGAGGAATCGGTCCGCCTGCAACAGCAGGGGCTCGGCCCCCATGGCAAGCTGGGTTGCGGCATCTTCATCCCCCACAAGGGCATAGAAGCGGTCGGGAAAACGGCCTGATATGGCCCATCTCTACATCTCTGCCGCCCACAAATCATCGGGTAAGACCACGGTTTCCATCGGGCTGTGCCGCGAGCTGGTGCGGCTGGGCGCATCCGTTCGGCCCTTCAAAAAGGGACCCGATTACATCGATCCCCTGTGGCTCGGTCAGGCGTCCGGCCGCACTTGCTTCAACCTGGATTTTCATACCATGGATCGGGAAGAGATCACCGGCGGGTTCGCACGCGGTCTGACCGACGTGGATGTGGGACTGATCGAGGGCAATGTCGGCCTGTTCGACGCCGTCGATCCGCACGGCAGTAACAGCAATGCCGCGCTGGCTAAGCTGTTGCGCGCGCCCGTAATCCTGGTGTTGGACGTCCAGGGCATGGGCCGGGGGATCGCGCCCCTGTTGCTTGGGTATTCGGCTTTCGATCCGGCGCTGAACATCGCCGGTGTCATTGCCAACAAGGTCGGCGGCTCCCGCCATGAGACCAATCTGCGCCGCGTGCTGGAGCACTACACCGACCTGCCGTTGTTGGGCGCCCTGCATCGGACGCCGGAGATCCGGATCAGTGAGCGCCATCTGGGCCTGATTCCGAGCAACGAAACGGAGGCGGCGGAGGATCAGATCGAGCGCATCCGCGCCCAGGTCGCGGGGCAGGTGGACGTCCCCAGGGTATTGGAAATCGCCCGCTCGGTCCCACCGCCGCCGGCGCCCCCGACCGCAGACCAGCCGGCCGCGACGACGCGGGAACCGGTGCGCATCGCCATCGCGCGGGATGCCGCCTTCGGCTTCTACTATCCGGACGACCTCGCCGCCCTGGCCCGTGCCGGGGCGGAACTGGTGGACTTCAGTCCGGTGCGGGACGCAGCGCTTCCGGACGCGGACGGGCTATTCATCGGCGGCGGTTTTCCGGAATTTCGTCTGCGCGAGCTGTCCGAGAACCGGTCCATGCGCGCGGCAGTCCGTGACTTTGTGGAATCCGGGGGCGTCGTTTACGCCGAATGCGGCGGCCTCATGTATCTGTGCCGCGAGCTGCATTGGGGCGATCGACGCGGTGCCATGTGTGGGGTCCTGAACGCGGATGTCGCTATGTATGAACGGCCCCAGGGGCGGGGATACGTCCGCTTGCGTGAGACCCCGGCCTTTCCCTGGCCGCAGGTCTCGGAGACACCGCACGAGAGGCCGCATGAAATCAGGGCCCACGAGTTTCATCATTCGGCCGTTCTGAATCCGGATCCCGCCTGGACCTTCGGCTACCAGGTCTTGCGCGGCAAGGGGATCGACGGCCGGCACGATGCAATCGTCCACAAAAACCTGGTGGCCGCCTACAGCCACCTGCGCGCCGTGGGCGGCAATGATTGGACCGGGCGATTCGTCGCCCAAATACGCGCCTGCCGGCGTTGACTGCCTAGAATTACTAACCGCGAGGTCGCACCGCGGTCGTGCCGGAAGTGTAGGATGCGGTGAGCGCGGTTGGTCAATTCAGGATGGCATCACGAGGAGGCGCGAACCGCATCTTTGGATAGTCCGCCTGCCTGTGCGTCCCACACGCAGGCCGGCGCCCAACATGCGGTTTCAGCCTGCCCGGTGGGCTACGGCCTGTGGAGCAGTCCAGGCCGGATTGAGCAGGGGGAAAAGGCATCTTTTTATCCACAGATTACGCAGATTCTCGCAGATTACTTCATTCTTCATCTGCGGAAATCGGCGTAATCTGCGGATTAAATAAGGAATCTAAACCACATTGGTGGGCACAGCCCACCCTACGGGTTATGGAGCGGCCGGGTCGGATTGAGCGTGGGAAAAGATAGCTTTTTATCCACAGATTGCGCAGATTTTCGCAGATTATTTCATTCTTCATCTGCGGAAATCGGTGTAATCTGCGGATTAAAAAACGGGCTAGGGGCGAAGGTCGGCAGGGGGCTGGGCGTAGGGGAGGCGGTAGAGGGCGATGCGGCCGATGGTGAGGGGGACGGCAATCCAGCAGCCGGCCTGGTCCTGCTCACAGCGGAAATCGAAATCCCAGAGGGGACTTGGGTTCTTGAATACAGTGGGCAACCGCAAGGTGAAGAGGGCTTGGCCGGTTGTGGCCGCCGGATCCTCGTCCGGTCCCAGATCCCAGACCCGGACGGTCATATCGCCGCCCACGGTGGCGAGCCGGCGGCCGTCCGGATCGAAGATAGCACGCACGACACCTTGCTCATGGCCCACCAATTGCCGCGGTTCGGCGGCGGTTTTGGTATCGCCGGCGGTCAAGTCGAGATCGTAGATGGAGACCATCGATCCGCGTCCGACGACGGCAACACGGCGACCATCCGGAGACAGGCTGGTCCAGAGGGGCTTATCCGACAGCTCGGTAATGGTACGGCCATTGGTCAGCTGCAAGCCGTCCCGTTGCCAAAGCCGGATACGGCGTTCGTCGCGGTTGGCGGAGATTAGCTGGTTGCCATCCGGGATGAACTCGACTGCCAGGACCTGACCGAACTCTGCTGCCTGGGACAGCTTCCCAGCACCGGTCTTGAGATCGAACAGGCCGACCTGGCCGTCGTAGCCGGCGGTCGCCAGCAAGCGGCCGTCTGATGAGAAATCGACGGCATGGACACTACCCGCGTGCTGGTCGAAAGGATACAACGGCTCCAAGGACAGGCGGTCGGCATTGCGTTGGATGTGCCAGACACGGGCGGTGTCGTCGTGACTGCAAGTGGCGAGTGTCTGCCCATCCGGTGACACCGCAAAACGTAATACTTGATTATCGTGGGCATCGGGCAAATTGAGTCGCAGAGTGCCCGGTGTATTCGGCGAGGGCGCGACTGGCGTATCGCCGGCATCCGTCGCGGCTGCGGATTCCGCATCAAGACGGGCCGCAGCGGTCCGCACAGCTACCGGAGCCTGCGGGTAGGGTCCGCTGTGCGGACCAGTGTGCTCATCCGAATCCTCCAGTCTCTCTGCCTCGGCACCGACCGGGTTAAAGCTCGTTGACCTCGTGGCCGGTGACAGCAATCCATAGCCGCGCACAGCGCCGTCCGCGAAGCCGATCAGCAGCTCGCCGATCCTGCCGCCCGCCGGACTCGGCAGTAGAAGGGCAGAAGCCGGTTCCTGATCCAGATCCCAGATCCACTGGCCGGTCAGATCCAAACTCCAGCGGCGGAGAGTGCCGTCGTTGGCTGCGGTATAGGCATAGCCGTCACGGACAATGACGGACCAGAGCCCGGCCACATGGCCCTGGAAGACCCTGAGTGTCGTGCCGGATGCCAGATCCCACAGCCGCAGATCATTGTCATAACTGGCGGACAGCAGCCGCTGGCCGGACGCATCAAAGGCAAGGCCGAGTATCAGGTTCCGATGTCCACGCAAGCGGCGCAATGGCCGACCCGTCGCATCCCAGAGAATGATGGTTTTGTCGGCGCTGCCGGTAGCAATCCGCCCACCATCCGGGCTGACGGCAACCGCTGGAACCTGATCGGTATGGATTCTCGGCAACACTTGTTCCTCGCCGGTCGCCGTGTCCCAGATACCCACTTGGCCCTTGAAACCGCCGCTGATCAGCCGACCGTCCGGGAGCCAGGCCAGGCTGGTGCCGTCGGCGATGTCGCTGCTCTCGCCGGTGAGGGCACGGATCTGTTTCCCGTCGGCCATGGACCAGAGTGTGATGCCATTACCTTTACCGGCGCTGGCGAGGGTCTCACCGTCCGGATGCAGGGCCAGCGACCAAACCTCCGATGGGGCCTGCCATTGATGTTGGATCTGCCAGTCCGGCACCGACCAGTGGATGATCCGGCGGTCGTCGCCGGTACTGATCATGGTGCCGCCATCTGCGGTGAAACGGACGGCCCTGACGGAAGCGGTCGTACCCGCCTCCGGGTCATGGCCTTCCAATCGCTGTACCAGTTCACCGCTACGGGCATCGAAGATCACCAGCTCGCCGCGCTCGCCGCCGGCTACTAGCCAACGGCCGTCCGGGCTCAGTGCCAGATCCTTCAGCGCGGCATCGGCACCGCGATAGATCTGGTCCGCTGTACCGCGCCGCAGATCAACAAAGCCGGCCAGCAGATTACGGGCATGTTGGCGCTCGGCGGGAATGGCCTTGTCCAAGGCCACCGTCTCGCCGAGCACCCGCCAGGCGGCGGCATAATCCTCGCCTCGGGCCAGTAAGGCGGCATGGGTGAGGCCGGATTCAAACAGCTCCTCAGTCCGTTGCTGTTCGGCTGCGAGTGCTTTTGTCTCTTCTTCAATGGCGCGTTGCTGTTGTGTCCAGGCCCAAGCAGCCAGCATCAGGGTGAAGGCCAGGGCCAGGACGGAGATTCCGGCAGTAATCCAGGCCCGGCGCAGCTTTTGGCGCTGGCGGGCCTGTGCGGCGGCACGCTGTTCTTCACGCCGGTCGCGGCTGGCATCCAGGAATTGCATGGCGAGCGGGAAATCGCCACCGTAGCGTGCGGCCCAGGCGAGCCAGGCGGAGGGGGATCGGTGCTGGTGCCGGTCCCGCCAGTCCAGGGCGTACTGGAGATCCGGATCGATCCAGAGTGCCCCCTCGCCCTTCTGCCAGCGTTGGGCGGCGGATTCCAGGCGTCGGTAGAGTTCGGCCTGTTCGGATTCATCGGTGGTCCAGCGTTGGAGTCTGGACCACTGGCGGATCAGGGATTCGTGGGTAATATCAATCGTGTCATCGGCACCGAGTGGCTGGTCCCGGCTCGTAACAAGGGGGGGCATCAGGAAATTACGGTCGGCCTGCCGGAAGGGCTCGGTGCAATCAATGACCTGCTGCGGCGTCTTGCCGGCAATGGCGGCGACCTCCGAGATCCTGACCGGACGGCGGATATCGCGCTCGCCTCGTTCGCCCTGGGCCCGTTCGGTGAGTGCTCGGAACAGGATCTCGGCGGTTTGCTGTTGGTCCGCATCGAGCTCCTCGAATGCCTCGTCGGCGTGCCGATCCAGGGCGGCACCCAAAACAGCATTGGGGCCACCGAGGGCATCGAGGCCAGATTCATCCAGGACGGGCTGGGCTTGACCCTTAGCGACAGCGTCGTCCCACAAGCGCATGAGCAGATGTTGCAGCAGAGGCAGTTGGTCCTGCTCGTGGGCGGTCTCATCTACCAGCCGGCGCACCAGGCCGGGGCTGACATCGCCGCCGGACTCGCTCCCGCGGGAGGGCAGCCGGGCCGGTAGTTGGATGGCGTCGGCCAGCTGCTCCGGGCTCAGGCGTGGGGTCAGGAACAGGCCGGCATTGATCGCCTCCGGCAGATCCGGGTAGCGGGAGCAATCGCCCAGGAACTCGGAGCGCATGGTGATGACCAGATAGCAGTCCGGATGGCTGGCGGCGGCCAGCAGCAGCGCGACGAACGCGGCGGCTTCCTCGGCATCCTCACGCTGGAAGCGGAACAATTCTTCGAACTGATCGACCAGAATCAGCAAGCGCTCGCCGGGGGCCAAGGGCTGCACGCCCAAGCGCCAGTTGAGGGCACGACTGCCGCGTCGGAGATTCTGCTCCAGCTCGGCGCTGCATGCGGCCTGTTTCTCGGTAGGGCAGTCGCGGCCCATGCCGGTATTGCGGATCAGTACCTCGGCCAGGCGTCGGAAGGGCCGGTCGCCGGGGCGGAGCTCGGCAATAGACCAGTACGGCACGGCGCCGGCGGTCGGCGGCTCGGGTGGGACCAGGACGCCGCTGGCCAGGGCCGGCAGCAGGCCAGCCCGTACCAAAGAGGATTTGCCGGAGCCGGAGGTCCCCAGCACGGCCAGGAAATGGGTCTCGGCCAGCTTATCGAGCAGTTGGTCGATCTGCTCCTCACGGCCGAAGAAGTAGTCCGCCTCGTCACGGCTGAATGGCCGCAAGCCGGGATAGGGCCGGTGGCTCTCTGTTACGGGGGCTGGGGATTGGTTCATGCCTGCAATTCCCTGGCAAACTTGCAGGCACAGTCGAGGATATTGCTGTCCTCGACCTGGTGAACACGCGTACCGGGTGGACGGAAACCTAGCAGTTGGTCGCCCAGGAGGCAGACATCTAGGCTCGGAGGTCGGTCCTGGCTTTTGGCCGCGGCCTGGGTGTATTCGCGTAGCTGCTCATTGATCTGATCCGGGGGGCCTTTGTGAACGACCATCAGCACGGCAGTCGCCTGCTTGAGGTTTTCACGCAGATCCCGGCGCAGTTCCGAAGGCTTGTAATCGGCACGTAGGTCCTGTGCCATCAGGGGAACCACATAGCCCAAACCCTCACAAGCAGCCAGGGTGCGGGCGATTTCCCGGACCAATGAGACATCACTACTGCCGCCGTTGATCATGACCAGCTGATGGCCCTGGAAGCGGGGTATGGGCGGATCGCAGATTGTCGGCGGTTGGTCCCGGGCGGGCGTGGTGGGTGCGGGGCCTGGAATACCTTCGGCGAGCTGTCCGAGTTGCTTGAGCCGCTCGGCCATATCATGGGCCATGTCCTGCTGGATATAGCCGTAGTGCCTGTCGGCGGAATCTATATCCGGGAACCAGCGGGTGTAGATTCGGTTGGCCTGATTCCGGTACCAGAATTGATAACCGAGCAGTTCTCGGAGCTGGTCCCGGATGGCTTGGGCTTGATCGTCCTCATCGAGATTTTCAGGCTCTACCGGCGTCATCCAGACCGGAAACAATCGCCTCTGCCAGTCGGGATGCTGTGCGGTGAAGACGGTGAATTCCTGCCGGCACCAGGGAGATGCAAACCAGGCCTTGGAGAGGATGGGGATCAGCAGGGCGGAGTCTTTCAGCTCGTCGCCGATCCTAGAGGTAACGGCATCGCTGCCGCGCAACTGCTCATAGTCCAGCCAGATGCGCTCGCCTTCGGGGATGCGGCCAATTTCGCGGCCCAGGTGTTTGCGATAGCGGTCCCGGAAGGTACTGACCCAACCCCGGTTACCGCCGCGCTGGTCGGGACCAGCATCCGTCTCGAAGGACTGGTCGTCGGCCCAGGCGTAGCTGATGAAGGCGTGGTGGCGATGCATATCCGAGGTTCATGCCCACTCTTGGCGGCGATGATACCAAATCCACCAGCCGTAGGATGGACGTAGGATGCGGTGAGCGCGGCAGGTCTTTCAGGATGGCATCACGAGGAGACGCGAACCGCATCAATGGTGCGGTGAGCACGGTTGGTCTTTTGGCTCGTTCCCACGCTCCAGCGTCAATGCCATTAAGTTAAGAGGCCGTCTAAAAACTAACCCATTGATTTTCGATCCACAGATTACACAGATTCTCCCAGATTAGTTCGTTTTCATCTGGCCGGAAATCTGTAACATCTACTGGATTAAATAAGTCAGATCCACAATAACGCCAAAATAATCCAGGACGCGGACGGGTGTTTGTTGGACGCGCCGTCAAAGATGCGGTTCGCCGCCGGAGGCGCGGATACGCCAGCAGCTCCCGGAATTACAGGCTTTGCCGCCGAGATCCCTCGCTCCGCTCGGGACAAGGTTTCATGACGCGGAAGTGTCAGATCCCTTCTCCATCGGGACAAGGCTTGCTCCTACGTGGAGCGTGGGAGCTAAGAGACCGATTTGTGGGGATATTTTCAGGGCTTATACCCACTGTTGGCGGCGATGATACCAAATTCAGGCCGCGGGGCAGATCAGATGCAAATGTTGGGCACGCCGCCGTCCAAAGATGCGGTTCGCCGCCGGGCGCAGGATGCGCCCGGCAGCCCACCACATCCTACGGGCTTTGCCCAACCTACGGGCTGCCGTAGGCTTCAATCCGGGCGGGCAGGCGCGCTGCCTGGGCACGGGCTAGGCCTGGCTTGTAACCTCTCGCCATCAATGTCACCCTCTCGGATCGAACTCGACCGGGAGTTTTCCCTCGCCACCACCAAGGGCGAATTCTTTCACAGTCTCCGGAGCGTGGGAACGAGCACGACAGACAGGCGTCCCTGGGGCATAGGCAGGTGCTTACCGCATCATTGATGCGGTTCGCGTCTCCTCGTAGTGCCATCCTGAAAGACCAACCGCGCTCACCGCATCCTACGAAACTATGGGCTGGAACGTGGGGGCCGGAAGAGGATGGGCAAAGCCCCTGTTGGGCACGGCGCTGTCCAGAAGGCGGGATGCGCTGCGCTTTCCCGCCCTACGCGGGTTATGACTGAGGAGGCCGAACATGACCGATTTCACGGCCCAGCTGGGCCGCGCGGATCATCCGGGATTGCTTACCGGAGAACAACGCCTGGAGCGTATCGAGCCGGGCCGCAATCCCTATGTCACCGGGGCGTCCCTGGCACCGGACTCCCCGGTATTCTTCGGCCGCGAGCAGGCGCTTGCCGAGGCCCTGGGCGTGCTGCGGCGCCCGGACAAGCCGGGTAATGTCTCGGTACTCGGAGAGCGGCGCTTCGGCAAATCCTCTTTTCTCAACCGGATCTACGGCGCCCTGGCCGCCGAGCCTGGTCTGGTCAGCATCCGTGCGACTACCCAGGACTGGTCCGACGCCTGCCCGGAACGGTTCTTCCATGGCCTGTACCAGAGCATCCTGGATGCCTTGGATGGATCGACCGGGGACGGGTCCACCGGGCAGGAAAGCGACCGGGGCGAGGTCCGGGACTATCCGGGCCTGCGGGATTTCATCCGGCGACTCGCCCGGAAAAAGGATCTACGCTTTGTGCTCCTGCTCGACGAGTTTGAGCACATCACCGGCGGCCAGGCATTCAAGGCGGATTTCTTCGGCAACCTGCGCGCCCTGGGCGAACGGCCCGAGTACCGCTTCGGCTACCTCATCGCCAGCCGCCGGCCCCTGAAGGCGCTGTGTCGGGAGCAGCGGATCGAGGAATCCGCCTTCTGGAATATCTTCGGTACTACCTCGTACATGGGCCTGCTGGAAGAACCGGCCGCCCGAGATCTGGCCACCGAGCCCTTGCGGCGCAGCCTGACCGATGCCCAGAGACCATCGGACCCGGACGCCTTCTGGACCCAGGAGGTCGCACCGCTGACCGGCCGCCATCCGGCCCTGATCCAGATCCTCCTCGCCCAGCGTTGGAACGCCTGGCATGGGGGCTTCCGTCACAACCAGGACCGGATCGACCAGACCCTGCACGATCACTTGGAGGACCTCTGGTTCAACCGCCACGGCAAGGAAGAATGGCGGGTCCTGATCCAGGTGGTCAAGGGCGAGCCCCCGACGGCGGACCCCATCCTCCAAGATCTGCGCCTGCGGGGCCTGGTCACCGCTGACAACCGTCCCTTCTCGCCCCGGTTCGAGCGCCTGATCCCGGATCTGATGCCGGAGGGGGTGAGCATCGAGAAGGCGGTCGAGCGGTTCCGGAAAGGCGGTGAAGTCGCCTCCGGTCTGTTGGAGGCACTGAAGGAGCTCGCACGTATCAGCGGTTACCTGGTTGGAAGCCTCTAGGGTTAGGACCCGACCCCGGGCCGGAAATGGGCGGCAGCTAGGGCGTGTTGACATTTCTCTCGTTCCCACGCGCCGCGTGGGAATGCGGAAGCTCCGCGCTGCGGAGTGTTTCGGAGACCCGATGGGCCTTAGTAGCACGCTAGTGGTGGGCACAGCCCACCCTACGGGTTCCGTTCATCGGCTGGCTCCCCAGGCTCCAGCGTGGGAACAGACCTGGTCCCGACGGAGGAGGGATCTGACGCTCCAGCGTCGATTAAGCGCCTGGTAGGCTAACAGCCAACGCCTATCAGCACCGAGAAGCTGCGTCCGCTGGAGCGGACAAGACGGCGTTCCCACGCTGGAGCGTGGGAACGAGTGCGAACAGGGCGCGGCAGGTTATCGATTATCCGCGGGCCAGGCACTCGACGCGGTTATTGGCAAAGCTGGCCTATTACAAGAACGGAATGGTGGACAGCTGCCTGATTCTCTCCGCAGCGCGGAGTTTCCACGTTCCCACGCAGCGCGTGGAACGAGAAAACGAGAAACAATAGTGGAAACACGATGAAGATCCCGCTCCCCAAGCCCCTCTCCCAGCGAGGGTGTCGCAAAAATCCTTTCGAACCACAGAGAACGCAGAGAATTGGCTGGTGCCTTTCTCTGCATTCTCTGTGTCCTCTGTGGTTTAAACTTTACAGACTGGCAACTGACGCCACCGTTTTTGCGACACCCTCCTCCCACCGGGAGAGGGGTTGGGGAGAGGGGAATTTTTGGAGTGCGGCGGCAGTTTGTTATCCCGGTACCTGCCGGAGTCCACGGGTGCTTGCTGTGACCCGAGCGTCGGCCGTGTGGCACCGAGCCGCCGCCGCTTTGGATTTAGGCAAGGCTTCGTTCCCAACCAGACATTGCGGCCAGGGGAAAGCGCCGTCGCCGCGGCGCGGGTAAAATTCGACCCCTGAGCTCCCGACAAACACTGCTGGTATTCCCCGTCAGAGGAATCCGATTCGCCCGCGCCGCTCTGCCGGCGCACTCCAAGATGAAATGAGGTACCCGTGACCCCAACCCAGACCATCGGCCCTGTGCTGCGCCGGCTGTGGATCTGGCCCCTGATCTTCTGGCTGCGGCCATTGGAGATAGCGGACCGGCTGCGGGAAAGGCCGGGTCTCGAGCTGACTGCGGCGATTCTCGGCTCCGGGATCTGGGGCGCCTTGGCCGGCGTTGCACTCTGGCTCTGGACCGACGACCCGCAAGCCATCTGGGTCCTCAGTCTCGCTGTCGCCGGCGCTGTCGCTGTCGCTGTCACTGTCGCTGTCGCTGTCGTTGGCGCTGTCGGTGTCGCTGTCGCTGTCGCTCGCGCTGTCGCTGTCGCTGTCGCTGTCGCTGTCGCTGTCGCTATCGTTGGCGCTGTCGCTGTCGCTGTCGGTGTCGCTGGCGCTGGCGTTGTCGTTGTCACTATCGTTAGCACTTCGGATCTAAGCCAGATCCCACAGTGGGGAATCACCCTATCTGTTGCCTTGGCCGCCGGATCCATCGCCGGCTTCTTTCTCGACCCGAACGATGGTATCGAGGCACGACGATCCAAAGGGGATCTGCGTATCGGTGCCGAGGCCCAGGCCGCCTGGCTGATGTTGAGCTGGTGGCTCTTCCTGCTCTTGGCCGCTGCGGCCTATGTCTGGGATCCCCAACCGGCGGAACTCGATGCAAAGCTGGATCTGTTGGCCCTTTTTCTGGCCTTTGCGCCCCTGGTCCTGACGGGCCTGCCGGCCTGGCCCCTGATGGCTTTGATAGCTCTGTGGCAATATCGATCACAGACCGGCCAAGATTCGGCGTCGGACCAGCTGGCACGGACCATTGCCTTCCGCTGGCACAGCTTCGCCTATCCATTGCCCGGCCTGGCTCCCTACCTGATACGTCTGGGGCAGAACGGGGACATGGCTGCGGCCCTGGGTGCCATCCAATCCGTGCAGTTCCACACCCTCCAGCACGCCGCGGCGCACCGGGCGGTCCATAAGCTGGCGTCCGATCCGGCCACCACACTCTCCTTCTGCGGTCGGGTGGCAGTAGAGACCAACAGCGCCACCCTGGCAACCCTGGTGTGGGTCAGCGATGCAGAGCCAGCGGTCGCCGTACTGGCCGCGAAGGGGGACGAGGAAGACGAGGAGCCCCTGCTGCTCGATGTGGGCGAGATCTGGCAGGAGGAGGCCTTGCACCCGTTGGTAGAGGGGGCCGAGGACCCTGATCGGGTAGAGGATTCGGAAGCGGCATTGGCACGGATTCGAGAGGAGCCGCTTCCCGAACGGATCGGCTATGCCGAGGAGTGGCTGGAGGAGCTGGGCGAGGCTGCCCTGGTCCCCGAGTATCGGGAACTACTGGCCGATCTCGGAAAACTTGCTGGCCCATCAGATCTCAGACGGCTCGACTACTCATCCCCCCGGTCAGGGTCGATTCCGGATAATCTCTGGCTCGATGGCGGCTGGGCAGTGATCCAGGCCGTCCGAACCGCGCTCAGTGACCTGGAGCGTTATCCCGAGCTGACCACGGAGACCGCCAAACGCCGCCTCTTGGGGACTAGCATCGGTCGCCTCCGCGGATTGGACTGGGAGGGCTCTCCCGATTATTGGCGGGGCATCGCCCAGGAGTTGGTTGCCCATTGGGTCAGGGTCCTGGAGACCGAGGCGCGCCAAGTGCGGGAGTGGCTGCGTCTGGAGGTGGACCTCCCGGCCGAGCAGTTCGTCCCCGGCGATCAGACCCTGCGGCTCCGGATCCGCAACCCCACTGGCGAGCCTGCCCAGATGGGCCGGATCTGGATGGGGCCGACCTCGGGCCTGACTTGGGTCCACCCGGAGGCACGGTTCGGCCTGCTGGAGGGGGGCAAGGAGACCGAGATCCGTCTGGATTTCCGGGCCGAATCGGAGGGGGCCTTGCGCATCCAGGGCCAGCTCCAGGCCCAAGACCTGGAAGGCAACCCTTTCTTCTTGCCTTTCGCCTTCCAAATCCAGGTAGCCAAATCCGGTCGGTCCTATCAGATTCCTTCCTATCAGCCCTATGTGGTGGGCGAGGGGCTCGGCGATGACCGCACCTTTGTGGGCCGGGAGGAGCTGCTGGCTTGGCTGCGGGGCCTGTGGCTTCAGCCGGAGGGCAAGCCGGCGGTGGTCCTGGTGGGCCAGCGGCGGATCGGTAAGACCAGCCTCCTGAACAAGGTCGAACGTGCCGGCCTGCCGGGAACCGGCCTGTTGGGACTGACGCTCAATATCCAGGGGCTCGGCAGTGAGTACGATTTCCTCAACGAGACCGCCACCCGCATGGCGGAGGAGTTGGGGCTACCGGCGGACCCGCTGGACCGGACCGAGCCCTATGCCGGGTTCAAGACCTTTCTGCAAGGCATTCGGGGGCCACTCGGGGACAAGCGTTTCCTACTGATGCTGGACGAGGCGGATCTGATCCCCGAGCGCCGGCTGGGGGAGACGCTGCCCGGCTTCCTGCGCGCCCTGATGCAGGAGCCCAGATACCCCACCGTGCTCCTCTTCTGCGGCACCACCCGGCTGCGGGCCATGGCGCGGGACTATTTTTCCATCCTGTTCAACACCGCCTAGTTCCGCACCCTCAGCTATCTGACCCCAGAGGAATCCGCCCAGGTCTTGCAGCAGCCCGCCCGGAATATCCTGGACTATGACCCGGCGGTGCTGGCCGACGCCTACCGCCTGACGCGGGGACAGCCCCTCTTGTTACAGCTGCTCGGGGCCACACTGATAAACCGCTGCAACGAGCAGGCACGCCAGGGCGAGACCCGCAGCGACTATGTGGACACCAACGACTTCGCCGCCGCCGTGGAGGGCGTGGTCCGGGCGGAGACCAACGCTGCCTTCGAGAACCACTGGGATGACAGCGACGCGGCCACCCATCGGGTCCTCTCAGCCCTGGCTTGGGCCACGGACGAAGCAGCCCGGAGCCAGCTGGCGATCGCCGGCCTCGAATCGGCCATGGCCGAGACCCGCCTGTTCCTCCCCCGCGAGCAGACCTTCCGCATCTTGGAACGGCTGGCGGGCGACGAGATCCTGGAGCGGGACGGCCCTACCTACCGCTTTTGGGTCCCCCTCTACCGCCGCTGGGTCGCCTGGCGCTGGCCGCCGGAACGGGTGCGGGAGGAGGCCGTTCCTACGCCGGAGAGATAGCCGGGTAGGATGCGGTGAGCGGCTGAAGGCGGGATGCGCTGCGCTTTCCCGCCCTCCGCGGGCTGGTCGGCGTCGCGAAATTGAAGCTACCGAGTCGTTTTTCCCATGCTCAACTTGAATCCGCAGATTTCGCAGATTCTCGCAGATGAAAAACGGGGGGTGGTTAATATCTAAGTTGGAACATGACCAACAGCACTGGCCGCTATGCTCCCTCTCCCTCCGGGAGAGGGTTGGGGAGAGGGGATCAAAAAGATGAATCCCATGTTCTGGCTCCCACGCTCCAGAGACTGTGAAAGTATTCCTGGATTTTCAGATCCAAAGGGACAGGACGACACAATTTTCCCTAAATTGAGCAGAAAATCTTTCTCTTCATCCTACATGGCATAGGGTTTAGCGTGGAATATGGCGGTCCCATCCCACCGCTTCCAGGGAAAACGAATTCTTTCACAGTCTCTGGAGCGTGGGAACGAGCGCAAAAAAGGGTCCTAGGCGGTAGGCTGGGTTGAGGAACGAAACCCAGCGCTTACGGGCAAGCTTGGTTTGCTGGGTCTCGTCCCTCGACCCGGCCTACAGCTCAAAATCAATGGGTTAGTTTTTAGACAGCCTCTAAGTGGTGGGGGAGTGTGCTGCTTCGGCATGGAGTTTTAAACCAAGCGCAGCAATGACCCTTAGAATAGTATCGAAATTCGGGCTTTTTTCACCTGATAACGCCTGGTAGAGACTTTCCCTGGACAAGCCCACATCGCTTGCCACCTGTGACATACCTTTGGCCCGTGCGATGTCACCAAGCGCTTTCGCAATGAGTGCGGCATCACCATTTGCTTCTTCAAGGCAGGCTTCGAGGTATGCAGCCATTTCTTCGGGGTTGCGGAGGTATTCAGCAACATCATATCGAGTAGTGTTTGTTTTTTTCATGATAAACTCCCAAAGATCTTTTACCAAACGTTGGGCCGTTTTTATGTCTTTACTTTGGCTTCTCTTGTCTCCACCAGCTAATAAACTTTCCATTGGGAAAGACAATCTGATTATAGGCGGCAATAATCCTTTCGCACAAAACTTTACCTGATTCGCCTGGGTTATCAGGCAATGCCATTAAGTTAAGCGTCACCGGCGCCGTTTGTGATTGGTTGATCCCTGTTTTCGTTCGCCCTCTCCCCAACCCCTCTCCCGCCGGGAGAGGGGCTTTGAGGCTTAACTTAATGGCATTGGGTTTTCAGGAAGTCCTTCTAAAAAATCTTTGTCAAACATTTCGATTAGTTCTCCTATCACATAGGATTTCTCACTTCGCTCGAAATGACAATCGACAAAATCGGCGTAATCGTCTAGCCCCCACTCCCTATGAGGGCATCGTTTTTCCGCTAATACCGATAATACCGACCATCCGGATCTATCAGAACACCAGATTCATCATGAGCATCATCACGACCAGGAACAGGAGGGTCATGACGCTTCCGGCCCGCATGAAATCCGGCACCCCATAGCCGCCCGGCCCCATGATGAGGGCGTTGACCTGGTGGGTGGGGATCAGGAAGGAGTTGGAGGTGGCGATGGCTACGGTCAAGGCGAACACGGCCGGGTCCGCGCCCACGCCGATGGCGATATTCACGGCCAGCGGTACCAGCAGCACGGTGGCGCCCACATTGGACATCACCAGGGTGAAGAAGGTCGCCAGCACAGCCACCGAGGCCTGGATTACCCAACCGGGCGCTGCGCCCACCACGGACAAGACTTGTTCGGCGATCCACTTGGCGGTGCCGGTGGTCTCCACCGCCAGGCCTAGGGGGATCAGGGAGGCCAGCAGGAACACCGTCTTCCAGCTCACCGCTTGGTAGGCCTCCTCGATGGTTAGCACCCGTGACAGAATCATGCCCATGGCGCCGGTGAGCAGGGCCACGGACAGACGCAAATCGGTGAACAGCACCAGCCCTAAGGCGATGGTAAAGAAAACGCCGGCGGCCGGGACCTTATTCGGGCGCAGTTCTTCGTGGGGATATTCGGTGGTCACGACCACGAAATCGCGGTCCTTCTCCAACCGGATCAGGGCCTCCCAGGGGATATGCCCGACGATGGTATCGCCGGCCTGCAACGGCAGGTCGCGGATGCCTTCCCCCTCGTGCCGGGTCTTGCCGCCGCTGTGCAGCGCCACCATGGACAGTCCGTAGCGCTTGCGCATCCACACATCGCGGGCACTTTTGCCGATCAGCGCCGATCCGGGCGGGATAACCACCTCCGCGATGCCGGCCTTGGTCGGGGCCAAGGCGTCACTGAAGGCATCGAAGTCCTCGCGGGTGCGCAGGCCGTACTTGGCAGCGAATGCCGAGCAGCTTTCCTTCGCGGCGACGATCCCGATGGCACTGCTGGCCTCGAAGGGGACATCGCGGGCTATGCCACCGGGGCCGATGGCCAAGTCGTTGCCGCCACGCACCATGGCCACGACCCGGATCTTATTGACCCCTTCGACGTCGTTCAACGTCTTTCCCACCAGCTCACTGTCCTTGGGGATCACCATCTCCTTCATGCAGTATTCTACGCCGTAGGTCTTTTGGAGATATGCGATGGAATCCGTGGCCTTACCGCCCTCGCCCTTGGTGGTGGGCAGCACCAAGCGGCCTGCCAGCACGAAATAGATGATGCCGGTCACCACCAGGGCCAGACCGATCGGTGTGACGGAGAACAGATTCCAGGTCTGCATCTCGGCAACGCCCTGCATCTTAAGACCCTCGTTGGAGGTGAGGATCAGGTCGTTGAGCAGAATCAGCGGCGAGGAACCCACCATGGTCACGGTGCCGCCGAGGATGGCGCAGAAGCCCATGGGCATCAGCAGGCGCGACATGGGCAGCCCGGAGCGGGCGGAGATCCGCGACACCACCGGCAGAAACAAGGCCGTCGCCCCCACGTTCTGCATGAAGGAGGAGATAACGCCCACGGTGGCGGAGATGATCGGGATGATGCGCGTCTCGGTGGTGCCGCCGATCTTGAGGATGAAGGAGGCCACCTTGCTCATGAGGCCGGTCTTATCCAGGCCGGCGCCGATAATCATGACCGCGATAATGGAGATCACGGCGTTGGATGCGAAACCGTCGAACAGGTGTTGGGTATCCACCAGCCCCCGATCCAATCCCATGAGCGGGGCCAGCAGGGAGGTCAGGCCCAAGAGCACCATAACCGTGGCGGCGGCCACGTCTACCTCCACCACCTCGAAGGCGAACAGGTAGATGGTAAACAGGAGGATGCCGGTCACCCAGGCGATCTCGACCGTAGGCACGACGGTCGCCAGGTACAGAGCCGCGATCCCGAACAGGATGCCCGCGATCAGCTGCTTGCGGCTCAAGGGCTCTAGGGAGGCAGCTGTGGTTGCTTCATCCGCAGGATTGCTCACGACAGTCACTCCTCACTCCTCGCTTAGCTTAGGGTTTCGACAACCGGTAACGATGCCCGGGATCTTGCCTCGCTGCGGCACCGGCCAGGGAATGCTTGCGCATAACCCTAGAGTTTACCCTTTTTTCACCTCCATGTAGCGTTAGTTGGGTATATTCTAATTTGATTAACAAGATAGGAGCTTCTGTTGCTTCTTGGCAGGGGCCGGACTACCCTGCCTAATTTGAATTTTCGGCGGAGCATAACCCTATGGATGCCAAGACCCTGTACGACAAGCTGTGGGACGGGCACGTCGTCCGCTATGACGACAACGGCACCGCCCTCTTGTATATCGATCGCCAGTTGGTGCACGAAGTCACCTCGCCCCAGGCCTTTGAGGGCCTGCGACTGGCGGGACGTAGACCGCGGCGGGTGGCGGCCAACCTGGCGGTCCCGGATCATAATGTCCCGACGCGGGATCGGGTGCAGGGGATCACGGACCCCGTGGCGCGCCTGCAAGTCCGGACCCTGGCCGAGAATTGCACCGCCTTCGGAATCACCGAGCTGGGCATGGATGATCCGCGCCAGGGCATCGTCCATGTGATCGGACCCGAGCAAGGCTTCACCCTGCCGGGCATGACGATTGTCTGCGGCGATTCCCATACCTCGACCCACGGGGCCTTGGGGGCGCTCGCCTTCGGTATCGGTACCTCCGAGGTGGAGCACGTCCTGGCGACCCAGTGCCTGCTTCAACGTAAATCCAAGTCCATGCTGATCGAGGTGAACGGCGCCCTGGGGTCCGGTGTGACCGCCAAGGATCTGGTCCTGGCCGTCATCGGCGAGATCGGCACCGCGGGTGCTACCGGCTTTGTCATCGAATTCGGCGGCGAGACCATCCGGGGTCTATCCATGGAAGGCCGGATGACCGTCTGCAATATGGCCATCGAGGCAGGGGCCCGGGCGGGCCTGATCGCGGTCGACGAGACCACTATCGAGTACGTCCGAGGGCGACCCTACGCGCCCCCCTGCGCGCCCCAGAGCCCCGAGTTCGAGCGTGCCGCCGCCCACTGGCGCGGTCTGGTCAGCGACCAGGGCGCGGCGTTCGATCGAAGGGTCCATATCGACGCGGCCGCCATCGAGCCCCAGGTTACCTGGGGGACTTCCCCGGAGATGGTGGCACCGGTGGACGGGCGGGTGCCCGATCCGGGGGACGAGCGCGATCCGGTCAAGGCCGACGGCATCCGCCGCGCGCTGGATTACATGGGGCTCACACCGGGTACCGCCATCACCGACATCCGCCCGGACAAGGTCTTCATCGGCTCCTGCACCAACTCGCGTATCGAAGACCTGCGCGCGGCGGCGCAGGTCGTCGCGGACCGCCGGGTGGCCGAGAGCATCAAGCTCGCCATGGTGGTGCCGGGCTCGGGTCCGGTCAAGGCACAGGCGGAAGCGGAGGGCCTGGACCGGGTGTTCATCGCAGCGGGCTTCGAGTGGCGCGATCCCGGATGCTCCATGTGCCTGGCTATGAACGCGGATCGCCTGAAGCCGGGCGAGCGGTGTGCGTCCACCTCCAACCGTAATTTCGAGGGCCGCCAGGGCCAGGGGGGACGCACCCACCTGGTGAGTCCCATCATGGCCGCGGCGGCGGCAGTCAGTGGCCGCTTCCTGGACGTGAGGGAACTCTAAATGGACAAATTCGAGAATTTTACCGGGGTCGTGTGCCCCTTGGACCGGGCCAATGTGGACACGGATGCCATTATCCCCAAGCAATTCCTGAAGAGCATCAAGCGCACCGGGTTCGGACCCAACCTGTTCGACGAGTGGCGCTATCTGGATCATGGGGAGCCCGATCAGGACAACCGCAACCGGCCCCAAAACCCGGATTTCGTCCTCAACGACCCCCGCTACCAGGGCGCCCAAATCCTGTTGACGCGCGAGAACTTCGGCTGCGGGTCGTCCCGGGAGCACGCCCCCTGGGCCCTGGCGGATTTCGGCTTCCGGGTCATCATTGCCCCCAGCTTTGCCGACATCTTCTACAACAACTGCTTCAAGAACGGCATCCTCCCCATCACCCTGCCACCGATCGAGGTCGCCGACCTGTTCGCAATCGCGGATGGTCCCGAGGCGTTGCGGATCACCGTCGATCTGCCGCGGCAGACCCTGGAGATATCCATCATCAGGGACCGGCTCGGTTTCGCGGTGGATCCCTTCCGCAAGCGCTGTCTGCTCGAAGGGCTGGACGATATCGGACTGACGCTGGAGCACCTGGACGCCATTCGCGCCTACGAAGACCGCCGTCGGCCCCAGGCCCCCTGGTTGTTCCCCGGGAACGGCTTGGAGGCAAGGTGAACTAGGTCCTGTTGACGTTTGTCTGAGCGACATTCCTTCTATCCGCAGATTACGCAGATTACGCAGATTGTTTCAGTTTTTCATCTGTGACAATCTACAATTCAAAGTGCGACTGAGGTTCCTTTTGCAAAGCCCCTCTCCCTGGAGGGAGAGGGGTTGGGGAGAGGGTGAATGAGGGGCGGTGCCACGCTGGAGAACACACCCTAATGTAGGATGCGGTGAGCGCGGTAGGTCTTATTAGGATGGCACCAGCAGAAGGCGCGAACCGCATCAATGGTGTGGTGAGCGCTTGCCTACCGCCCCAGGACCGGTTGCCTGTGCCGGCCTATCCACCCCACAGGGATGGGTCAGGCACGGCAGTCTGGATGGTGGGCACAGCCCACCCTACGGGCTATGCCACTACGCTGGAGAACACACAGTGACCAAACACATCCTCATCCTGCCGGGAGACGGTATCGGACCGGAGATCGTCGCCGAGGCGGTCAAGATACTTACCTACCTACGGGATACCGCTGGCCTCGCAATCACAATGGAGGAGGCCCCGGTAGGCGGGGCAGCCATCGACGCCACCGGGGTCCCCCTCCCCGACGCCACCCTGGATCTGGCGCTGCAGGCAGACGCCGTCCTGCTGGGGGCCGTCGGCGGTCCCAAGTGGGAACCGTTGCCCATCGCCATTCGCCCGGAGAAGGGGCTCCTGGGCCTGCGCGACCAGCTGGAGTTGTTCGCCAACCTACGCCCGGCCATCCTCTATCCCCAGCTGGCCGCCGCCTCATCCCTGAAGCCGGAGCTGGTCGCCGGGCTCGATATCCTGATCGTGCGCGAGCTCACCGGCGGCATCTACTTCGGGCAGCCGCGGGGCGTAACCACCGGCGAGGACGGAACCCGCACCGGCGTCAACACCCTGGTCTACAGCGAGTCGGAGATCCGGCGCATCTGTGAAACCGCCTTCGACATCGCCCGCCAACGCAACCGGCGCGTCTGCTCGGTGGACAAGGCAAATATCCTGGAGTGCACCGAGCTGTGGCGAACGGTGGCTACCGAGGTGGGGACCGAATACCCGGACGTAACCCTCAGCCACATGTATGTGGACAACGCCGCCATGCAGCTGATCCGAGAGCCGAAACAGTTCGATGTCATGGTCACTACCAACATGTTCGGCGACATCCTCTCCGATGCCGCGGCCATGTTGACCGGCTCCATCGGCATGCTGCCCTCCGCCTCCCTGGACGCAACCGGGAAGGGCATGTACGAGCCCATCCACGGCTCGGCCCCCAATATCGCCGGCCAAGACATCGCCAACCCCCTGGCTACCATCCTGTCGGTCGCTATGATGCTGCGCTACTCCCTGGGCGAACCGACCGCCGCCGAACGCATCGAGCATGCGGTCTCCACCGTCCTCGACCAGGGCCTGCGCACTGCCGACATCATGTCTCCAGGAATGCGCCGGGGCGGCACCGCCGAGATGGGCGATGCGGTGGTGGTGGCGATGGATAGCCAAGTCTGAACCGCGGAAACACAAAGAACACGGAGCGTTCTCGTAATCCACTAAGTCGATATTTTAAATTGGGGTATTAAATGGACAAAGAAACTCTACTCTTGACAGTCATTGGTACTATCCTTGGTTCAGTGGCAACAATTATTTTCCAGAAAGCATACAAGGCTATAGGAGATACTATCTCTTCAATATTAGAAAAACTAAAAATACGCTTTTACTTGAATATATCATGGTATAACAGGATATCACAGAAGTATTGTAACAATTTAGTTAAATATATCAGTAAAACTGAAAGACTCCCCTGCGCTGATGATCGTGGAAGTGATACTCGAATATTTGTTTCATCGTCAGTCCAATACTATATGAAGGATCCGTATTACGATACAACTTCGGAAATATTGAAAGCTGGTAGTTGTATTCTGCTTGGGAATCCAGGTTGCGGGAAATCAACTTCATTAAAGGCGATAGCTTTTACTTTGGCATCACAATACAAAGCCACCAAAGATAAGGAGGTAACCGCTCAGACTCCCTCTCCAAATTTTAATCCTGAAGATGAGAAATCAAAGAGTTATGTCCAAATTGGGCCAAAATCCGGAGAGGAGGTTGAACGCTTACATAAAAAATTAATTCCAGTCATTATCGAGATAAAACGCTTTAATGAAGTAAAAAACCTCGATGACAAAAGTATCATGGATCAAATTGAAGCCTGTTTTTCCCGTAGTGATATACCTAATGCGTTACCTTTTATAAAAGAGCTAATAAAACAACGCAAACTAATTATATTGTTTGACGGATTAGATGAAATATGTCATGAGAGGAGGTTTACCATACGCGATATGATAAACGATTTCATTACCCAAACTAAATTCGAGATTTCTGTTGTAATTAGTTGTCGAACTAGAGCTTATCGTAGAGATGAATTTCCAGGAATCTGCAAAGTATTTGATCTGTGCGATTTTGATGATAAACAAATAAGGGATTACTTGGACATCAATTCTAGCTGCTTGAATGCTGAACCAAATCGAATTCTAGCATCCATCAAATTAACACCTCGTATTCACCAATTAGCAAGAAATCCATTTTATTTGCGCTTGATGATAGAATTACATAGTGAGTGTAATTTTTCTATTCCTCACTCAAGAACCAGTTTTTTGGATCGCACGATTGACAAACTGCTTCAAAAGAGGGAAGAGTTGTGTTCAACACGGTTTTCTATTGATCAAAAGAAACTTGTGTTGCAACATATTGCGCTTGCATTCCAGGATCTATGCATCCCTGGTGATGAGCAATTATTAAGCGGAATGGTCTTAAGGGAACATACCGAGAATGCATTAAAAAGTATTGGAAAAGATGAAAATGACGCCAGTGATCTTATTGATGATTTTGTCCATGTCCATGGAATACTCGTCGAAATAGAAGGAGGTGGAGGATGCATGTTTATACATCAGTTGATACAGGAGTATTTTGTGGCAAAATGTTTTATTGATGATGGCGATAGTTTATTGAAACGCTTTTCAGTAGATAATGAAAGATATAGAGAGGTAATGCGAATATGGTTCGGCTTTAACCGTAATTGTACGCCTTGGCTAGACGAGGTTTTCCGTCGGTATCCTCGTTGGGCATTTGAGTTATTAGCGGAAGTAAAAGATGTATCATCAGATCTTGTTCGTCAATTACTTGACTCCCTTTCAGATGATTTAAAATCACTTTGTTATCCGACACCAGGTGAAAACAATAATATTCCCGAAATATTTGAAAGGGAAACCTCGGAATTTAGTTTGGCACTAGCTGCCATTGCTACATCGGAAACCTGGTGGGGTCAGGAGGTTTATAAAAAATTAGAAAGTCTAGTTGATGATTTTGATGTAAAGAAACCTGCCTATATTATTTCTGTAGCTGCACTGTCAAAGACATATAAACAGGAGGCGGCATCTACTCTGGTTGAATCACTTAAAAAACTGAATGAGGAAATATTAGCTGTAAGCGAGAAAATGAATAAAATCAAATCGCTTGTTGACCATCCTCTTAATATAGTGCCATTATATTCTCCAGCAGCCTCACTTGCCTACCTGATACGGAGAGGGTATCTCCCTGATTTTGACATGTATGTAGCGCCAAGATTTTTTGAATTACTTGATGAAAAAGATAAATTGTCAATCATCCTTAAGAATTTTGGAGGCATAAAGCAAAAACTCTTGTTTGAGTCGGCAAGAATGGGTGATGTAGCTATTGATGCAATATCGGAGTTACCTGACCTTTACGAGGATGGTAAAAAGGATGCGTGCGATATCTTGTCGGGCATCCAAAGTGAAAGAGCGATGAAGTTGCTCAGTAAATTATTAAACTGATTACTAAACGAAAGGCGGTTTCTAATGAAAGAGACATATTCAGCAAAACCGCCACCACCCTAGATCCAGTATCCACAATCCGATCCGGTCTGGGGAGGATGGAGACAAGGCATCAACGAAGCCTGGCTCCATGATGTTTGGCTGCCCTTCTGGCGAAATATCCACACCGGAAGCAAGGGCCGCGTTTCTCGATCGCAACCCGCCGCCAACCGATGAGTGGAGGGTGTATTTAAAGCAATATTGGTGCAGGTAGAAATCGGACAAAGACGGGCTTATGGCCGGTGGCATACCAAAATATGAAAGAGCTTCGTTTCGAGTGGGATGAGAAGAAAGACAAAGCCAATCAAAGAAAACATGGAGTATCTTTTGGTGAAGCGCGCACTGTCTTTTATGACGAGAATGCAATCCAATTCTACGATCCTGATCATTCAGGTGAAGAAGACCGCTTTATTCTACTTGGGTTGAGTTTTAAACCACAGGTACTTGTTGTTTGCCACTGTATTCAAGGGAGTGAAACAGTCGTGCGTATTATTTCTGCAAGAAGGGCGAATAAACGCGAGGAACCGGAGTATTGGAGGCAGCGAAAATGAGAGATCACTACGACTTTTCTGAAATGAAAGGCCGAAAAAATCCTTTCACTAAATACCTAAAACAACCTGTAACCATGAGATTAGACCGGGATACCGTGGCTTATTTCAAATCCATGGCAGAAGAAACAGGCATTCCATACCAAGGCCTAATCAATTTGTACCTCCGTGATTGTGCGCTACATCATCGCAAGCTCAAAATGGAATGGGCTTCCGAATAAATGCCCCTTTGATCTTGAAGCAAGAGCTTGTCTTCGCATGAGCGGTCAAAAATATCCTCTGGAATTCCTAAAAATTGCTTGAGAGCGTCGAAGCAAAACGACCGAAAACCGTAATCGACCACATTCTGAAGCACGGGCAGATAACGACAGAGGAACTTAAAGACACATATGGCTACAATCATCCGCCGAGAGCGACCAGAGATGTCCGCGAACAGGGCATTCCCATTAAAACGTTATCGCATCACAGGTACGGATGGTAGGAAAATAGTCACATCATGAAATTTGAATGGGATGTTAAGAAAGAAAAAAACGAACATTCAGAAACATGGGGCTAGGTTTGAACAGGCTGCTTATGTTTTTGCCGATCCTTTTGCGCTGAACAAATACGATGCGGAACATTCGCATGAAGAAGATAGGTGGATAATATTGGGGAAATCGTTGAACGAAGTTATTCTCGTTGTTGTCCATATGTTCAGAGACGATGACGGTGCTGAGTCTGTGAGAATCATCGGTGCTAGAAAGGCAACTAAACGCGAGCAACTGGTATACCAAAAAAGGCGCCCATAATGAAAGACGAGTATGATTTTACCGATGCCGAACAGGGAAAGTTCTATAGACCATTGGAAGAGCTGGACATACCCATCTATTTGGATAAAGAAGTAAAAAACTTTGGCTCTTTATGGATTCCGGACTGCTTTGGAGTGCGCCGGCAAAGCGGCGCGTCTGAATCAAACCTCGACAACGGGGATACCAGCGGCGTTTGCCGGAAATCCGGGCACTTAAGGTTTCACCCGCGCCGCGGCGACGGCGCTTTCCCCTGGCCACAGCGCCCTTACTTGGAACGGAGGTGTCGCCAAATCCAAAGCGGCGGCGGGCTTGTGCCCCTTGGCCGACACCCCAGTTATGCCAAGCGCTGTAGGTTCCGGTAAGCACTGGGGCAAGGTTGCCGCCGCACTCCAAAACGTCCGGTGGTACCCTTCCATGATCCCTGACAGTCCGGAATCCATAAAGAGCCAAACTTTTTTATCAATAAACTGCGTGTAACCGAACGTCCATATTCCTTAAACGAAATCGTTAACTCGCTGCTGAAGAAAGACATAGAAATATCCAGTCGATTAACGAATCAGCGCAAGGACCGTAGGCTGGGGTGAGGAACGAACCCCAGCTTCTTTCGGTATACGAGAATGGGAATGCCGGGGTTCGCAAGCTCACCCCAGCCTACGAGCTGCCGACATCCTGTCCACAGGGATGCGCTGAGTCGGTACCGCCGAGATGGGTGATGCGGTGGTGATGGCGATGGGTGATCGGGTTTGAACTACCCAGATCCAGAGGAAAGGAACATGTAACCCGGCCGGAGTATCACCCAACAATGAACTCCACTATAAAGGCACCTTGAATTTCCCAAGGTGCTCAAGGAGAAATAGAAGTGCCGGAAATCGATAAAATCAAAGAAGAAATAGGCTGGCTGAAAGTGGTATTCGGCTTATTGGTAGCTGTTGATATTTCACTCATCGGCTGGACAGCACAAAACTTTGCCAAAACCTCCACTCTGCAGCTATCTTTGGCGACATTTCTGGTCGCTTTGATTACTTGGGGTATTATTGCAGTTAACCGCCGTGCCTATAGAAAAATCGATGAATTAGGAGATTTATGATGGGTGAACTGATTGTTACTCTCATGCTGCTGATCTTCATTGTCGGTATAGCCATAGTCATCAAGGATGTGCTCGACCATGCGAAGAAATAGGGCATAAACCGAGAGATGTGGGAACGAGCCAATACTTGTAGGGGCGGAAATTTTTTCGCTCCTACGAATGCGGTTATGGAAATTCTTCTGATATTCATCACGTGATGATATTCACCACAGATATCAGGAGAATATAATCACATCATGAAATTTGAATGGGATGTTAAGAAAGAAAAAACGAACATTCAGAAACATGGGGTTAGGTTTGAACAGGCTGCTTATGTTTTTGCCGATCCTTTTGCGCTGAACAAATACGATGCGGAACATTCGCATGAAGAGGATAGGTGGATAATATTGGGGAAATCGTTGAATGAAGTTATTCTCGTTGTTGTCCATATGTTCAGAGATGATGTAGGGTACTGAGCTTATAAGAATCATCAGTGCTAGAAAGGCAACTAAATGCGAGCAATTGGTATACCAAAAAAGGCGCCCACAATGAAAGACGAGTATGATTTTACCGATGCCGAACAGGGAAAGTTCTATAGACCATTGGAAGAGCTGGACATACCTATCTATTTGGATAAAGAAGTAAAAAACTTTTTTATCAATAAATTGCGTACAACCGAACGTCCATATTCCTTAAACGAAATCGTTAACTCGCTGCTGAAGAAAAACATAGAAATATCCAGTCGATTAACGAATTAGCGCAAGGACCATAGGCTGGGGTGAGGAACGAACCCCAGCTTCTTTCGGTATACGAGAATGGGAATGCCGGGGTTCGCAAGCTCACCCCAGCCTACGAGCTGACACCCTATCCGAAACGGGAAGCAGGATAGGATTCAATGCCGTTAAGTCAAGCGTCATCGGTGCCGTTTGTGATTGATCGCTGTTTTTCATTCGCCCTCTCCCCAACCCCTCTCCCACCGGGAGGGTGTCGTAAAAGGTGACGCCCGACGCGGTCTTTCTCGTTCCCACACGCCGCGTGGGAACGCGGAAGCTCCGCACCGCGGAGAGAATCAGGCTGTGTCCACCATGCGTATACCCGGGAACTAAACCTGCCAGTTGTCCAGCGTTATCTGGTGCAGCCCAGAAGGCGTCTGCTCTGACCGTTGCCGACAGCTGCTCATTGGGTCCGTAAGCCGTCTGAAAGACGGCGCTCCCAGCCGGCCTGGGACCGCCGACATTTTGTCGGCTCCCGCGACCACCGATATTTCGTTGGCCCTTCTGGCTAGCGGCTAGAACCTGAATGCCGAGTTGCTGGTCCAAATGGTCATCAGTCATGGGGATAGAGAGCTTACGTTCCGAAGCCTCCGCGACCGGGATCCGGGATGCTGCTGCACGAGAACAATGACTTCACCCTGGAGCGCGACGGGCGCTTTCTGTGCGCCACCCTCAAACGCCCGTATTGGGTCCTGAGCAATTGCCACGTCAACGGCGGTCTACGCGAAGACCTCACCCCATCGAACGCAAAGGGGAAGGCCACGGTGGCACCAGCGTCACCATGGTCTTCATCAAAGCGCTCCTAGCGGCGGCGGTTGCGGTCCAACCCGATCGCTGCGCCGAATTCCGCAACGACCTGCAAACGCAGCAGGAACGCGATCCCGGCAGCCTTGCAACCCTGGCCGTGATCCGCGGCTTCTCCGCCAAATGGAGCTGATTCCCCACTTGGCGCTGGTGTTGGCCGCTTGTGTGGCCGACGGTCTGTTTGGGGATCCGGTGTATAAACTGCACCCGATCCGGCTCTTGGGGGCTTGGAGTCTGCTGTGGGAGAAGCTCCTCCTCGCCGGCGGCCTCAACGGCCACCTCGGCGGCATCATCCACTGGGCCCTGGTCGTGGGCGCGGCACTGCTGGCCTGGTGGGCGCTTCATCGCCTGCTCGTGCTCTGGCACCCTTGGGCGGCCTGGGCTTGGGATGCCTGCATCGCCTACAGTCTGCTCTGCCTGCGCGATCTGCTGGCGCACGGTCGCCGGGTCCTGACCAGTCTGGATGATCTGCCGGAAGCCAGGCGCCAAGTCGCCATGCTGGTCGGCCGCGATACCCAACGGTTGGACCCTGGCGGTGTCGTCCGCGCGACCATCGAGAGTCTGTCGGAGAATCTCACCGATGGGGTGCTGACGCCGCTGTGGGCACTGTGCCTGTTCGGCCTGCCGGGGTTGATCTTGGTCAAGGCGGTCTCCAGTCTCGATTCCATGGTCGGCTACCGCAACGAGCGCTACCGCCGCTTCGGCTGGGCCGCCGCCCGTTCGGACGATCTGGTCCACTGGCTGCCGGCACGGCTGTCGGTACCCCTGATCGCCCTGGCCGCGGTCTTGCTGCGCCTGCACCCGCGGCTGGCCTTCAGTGCTGCCCGGCGCTGGCACCGGATGCTGGCGAGCCCCAATTCGGGTTGGAGCGAGGCCGCCTGCGCGGGTGCCCTGCGGGTACGCCTGATCGGCCCCATCAGCTATCAGGGAAGGGGCGTCAACGAGGCATTCATGGGTGATGAGGACTGGCCGGCTAACCTCGAGGGCAGTCACCTTGACCAGGCCTTACGCCTGACTCTTGTCTGCGGTCTCCTGGCCCTGGCATTCGGCCTCGGTTTCATCCTTTGTGTCCACCTGCTTTGGCCCTGGATGTGGAATTCCCGACCCTGGTAAGGGGGCTGCTTAGAGGCTGTCTAAAAACCAACTCATTGATTTTGCTTGATATGGCGTGACCAATCCGATCGCAATAAAGCCCTTGATCCCCCTCTCCTCCAAGGGCGCGAGGGAGCCAACCGGGCAAGTTCTTAGACAGTCTCTCAGGCTCCGGGGTAGCGGTTAAATTCGAGTGGCATGGCTGGTGCGACCTAATTATTCAGACCCGCCACTTAACCATTACCCCCCACCCCAGGGCAACCGAAAGATAAACACTGCTGAAACAATCGCTTGGCATGGAAGCGAATCGGGTAGGTTGGGCCAAGACGCGCTGCCGAGCCGGCGTTCGAGCCCAGGGTCCATAGCGCGCCGTGCCCAACAGATGGATCGATGGGCACGCTGCGCTTGGTGCATCCTAACCAGCCGCCGCGGTGCGGAAACCGCTGCGGAATGACCGAAACCTTGAGTTCAGTTTGATAGACGTTTGCTTTGCCCATCCTACGGGCGTTGCCCAACCGCCTGCCGTGAGCTGGGATCTTCGGGTGCCGAAACCGGCGCACGCAACGCTATGCAGGTCGTTCATGTTCCGGTTCGGATGCCTAAGAGGTTGTCTAAAAATTAAGATACTGATTTTAGGGTATAAAATCTGAAAATTTCGCGCTCGTTCCCACGCTCCAGCGTGGGAACGCCGTCTTGTCCGCTCCAGCGGACGCAGCTTCTCGGTGCTGATAGGCGTTGGCGGTTAGCCTACCAGGCGCTTAATCGACGCTGGAGCGTCAGATCCCTCCTCCGTCGGGACCAGGTCTGCTCCCACGCTGGAGCCTGGGGAGCCAGCCGAAAATCAATGCCAGTAGAAAATCAATTAGGTTAGTTTTTAGACAGCCTCTAAGGCATCGAGGTAACCTGCTGCTTGCTGGCGAGTTATCATTCGGTTGCCCTGCCCCCACCCCCATGGAGCACACCGTGACGGATCGGTTACGATATACTTAAAATCCATTGCCACAATCCCGGATGCGTAGCCCATGGGCCGCGCGCTCTACCTAAGAAGAAGGTTTACTCGATGCCTGATTACAACGCCGAGGACATCCGCAACATCGCTCTGGCCGGCCATTCCGATGCCGGCAAGACCACCCTGGTAGAGGCCCTGCTCACCGCCACCGGGGTCATCGTGGAGCCGGGAAGCATCGAGAAAGGCACCACCGTCTGCGACTTCGATGCCCTGGAGAAGGAGCACCTGCACTCCCTTGACGTGGGCATCACCAGCTTCGACGCCCAGGGCAAGCACGTCAATCTGATCGATACCCCGGGGCTCCCCGACTTCCTGGGCCGCGGCATCTCCGTGTTGTCTGCGGTGGAGACTACCGCCATCCTGATCAATGCCCGCACCGGGATCGAGCCCGTCACTCAGCGTATGTGGAAGGCGGCTGAAAATCGCAACCTGTGCCGGATGATCATCGTCAACAAGATCGACGCCGAGGGGGTGAACCTAGGCGAGCTGACCGCTCAGATCCAAGACACCTTCGGTGCCGAGTGCCTGCCCATCGACCTGCCGGCGGACGGTGGCAAGCAGGTGATCGACTGCTTCTTCCAACCCGGCGCCGATGCAACCGATTTCTCCTCCGTCGAGGAGGCCCACAGCCAGATCATCGACCAAGTGGTCGAGGTCGACGAGGAGCTCATGGAGCTCTATCTGGAGCAGGGCGAGGAGTTGGCACCGGAGCAGCTGCACGCCCCCTTCGAGAAGGCCCTGCGCGAGGCCCATCTGATCCCGATCTGCTTCGTCTCGGCCCAGACCGGCACCGGCATCCCCGAGCTGCTGAACATCCTGGCCCGGTTGATGCCGAACCCGTCCGAAGGCAATCCGCCCCCCTATGTAAAGGGCGAGGGAGCCGACGCGGAACCCGTCAGTATCAGCCCGGATCCCGAGCGGCATACCCTGGCCCATGTCTTCAAGGTGATCAACGATCCCTTCCGCGGCAAACTCGGGATCTTTCGTATCCACCAAGGTCGGGTTACCGGGGATACCCAGCTCTTCATCGGCGACGCCCGCAAGGCGTTCAAGGTCAATCACCTGTTCCGCCTGCACGGCAACGAGCAGATCGAGGTGAAAGCGGGTGGGCCCGGCGACATCTTGGCGGTAGCCCGGGTGGAGGATATCCGTTTCGATGCGGTACTTCACGACTCCCACGACGAGGATCACTACCACCTGCACCCCATCGAGTGCCCGGTCCCCCTGTTCGGGCTGGCCATCACGCCCACCAAGCATGGCGACGAGCAGAAGCTTACCGACGCCCTGCACAAGCTGGAGTCGGAGGACCCCTGCTTCCGCGTGGAGCACAATGCCGCGGCCAACGAGACCGTCATGCGCGGACTCGGCGAGCTGCACCTGCGGGTGCTGCTGCGACGCCTCGCAGAGCAGTTCCATGTGGAGGTGGACACCAAGCCGCCGAGCATCGCCTATCGGGAGACCATCACTACTCCGGCCGAAGGGCACCATCGGCACAAGAAGCAGACCGGCGGTGCCGGTCAGTTCGGCGAGGTCTATCTGCGCATCGAACCCCGGGAGCGGGGTCAGGGCTTTGAGTTCGTGGACGCCGTGGTCGGCGGCGTCATCCCCAACCAGTTCATCCCCTCCGTGGAAAAGGGCGTGCGCCAGATCTTGCAGGAGGGTGCCGTGGCCGGCTACCCGATGCAGGACATCCGGGTCACCGTCTATGACGGCAAGTACCACCCGGTGGATTCTAAGGACATCGCCTTCGCCACCGCCGGTAAGAAGGCCTTCCAAGACGCCGTGGACAAGGCCAAGCCGGTGATCCTCGAGCCCATCGTTAAGATCCGCATCCTGGCCCAAGACAGCGCCATGGGCGACCTGGCAGGGGACCTCTCGGGTCGTCGTGGACGCATCAGCGGCAGCGAGGCCAAGAGCCTGGGCCGGATCGCCATCGACGGCGAGGTCCCGCTGGCGGAGCTGGAAGGCTACGAATCGCGGCTCAAATCCATGACCGGCGGCGAAGGCACCTATACGATCGAGCTGAGCCACTATGAGGCGGTCCCGGCAAGCATCCAAAAGCAGCTCCAGGATGCCTTTCAGCGCTCGGAAGACTAGCCCGTGCCTGTCCCAGGTCTCACCGGGGTGGGCGGCGGTGCTTCGGTTTTCGCTTGGGTTCAACGGGTTGCAGATTGTTTATCGGCAAATTCGGAGAGGGTCTATTCTGAATTTCTCATCGCCCTTCCCTCATCCCGGATACAAGCATAGGAGGCACGGCGCCCGTGTCGGCGCCGCACCGATGAGGCGAGTCAACACGATCGAACGGTCCCATGTTGCACCAGATATCCAACGGCACCCGCCGGGACATAAAGGGCAAGCCCCGGGTCTACTATGACGGTTACTGGATCAAATACTACGAGCCGCCGGCCGACAATCTGGAGGCCAAGAAGCAGCTGATTCATGCCCTGACGCGACGGCTCTTCAACCATGTGGAGCACGGGATCAATATCCCCGGCATCCGCCTCAATGAAGCCCGACAGGCCTACGAGCGGGAGATGGACCCGGAGCGCAAACGGGTGGCGGGCGCCATGCTGGCCGGAGCGCTCTTCAACCGGGCTACGGACATCTTCACCAAGGTCGTGGAGCTGCAGGAGTTCGGGGTGGAGATCACCTCAGACGATGCCCTGATGGATCAATGCGGCAAATACCTGCTGGAGGCCCTGGAGCTCGGGCGCCTGGTCCGCCACCGCAGCGGCGACGAGGGTCTGGACGAGCTCTGGGGTGAGCCGTTCCGGGCCTTCTCCATCCCGGTGAGGGACTTTTATGAAAGTCGCTATCTGAAGATTGCGCAGACCATGTGCCACATCGACCGCATCGCCGATGTCATGGTAGATACGTGCGCGGATGAAGGGTCCTTCCCCGGTGTCGATCTGCATATCCGGGAGCTTGCCGACGCGGCTAAGGAGAAATGCGAGACCTTGCGCACCGATCCGGCGATCTTCGAGGTGTGGCCGACTTTTGTCGTCGCTGGTGAACGGTTGTGCCGGCTCGAGCCGCAGCTACCGCAACACGCCTCGGAGGAACGGATACGGCGCACACGGCGGGCCCGTGCCCTCATCCGCGACGGTGTCTCCCTGATCCGGCATATTGCCCGTGCGCGGGTCCCCATGCCCAAGAGCACGCGCGAGTATCTGGAGCAGTGCCACCACTTCCGGCTTGCCGCTGAGCAGGGCCCTCATCCTGCGCACTGCTTGTCTGAGGTCTCGATCGCAGCCGCAACCTCACATATTCTGTGTCAGCAATAGCAGGAATCCTCGTCCTGGGCCGTGTTGACATTTAACCTAACCGTTTGTTTTTCATATGTTAGGTAGCCGCAATGCTCAAGCGGTCCGCACAGCGGACCCTACCCTAACCACTTGATTGACTGTAGGGTCCGCTGTGCGGACCTTCTAAATGTCAACACGCCCCAGTACACCTGCGCACAAAATTCGGAAACATGAACGCAAATCGAAGCGATTTAATCTGCGTCCATCCACCTTTAGTTGCGGCAAAAAACCGGCCCGCTACTCCCCAGGGAGCGCGTGCGGTCAACCTGCTTGTTCAGGAGAATTTTCATGGATAACTCTCTATATGATAATGATTTTTACGGTTGGACCAAACAACAGGCAGAATTACTGAGAGCGGGAAAGCTGGCATACTCCGATGTTAGTAATATTGCCGAAGAAATCGAAGATATGGGGAAAAACCTGAAGCGTGAACTGGAGAACCGATTGAAGATACTTTTCATTCATCTGCTCAAGTGGCAGTACCAGCCCACATATCGGGGGAATAGCTGGCGCTACAGTATCGAAGAAGAACGTGCCGAGCTGGCCGACCATATAAACGACAACCCGAGTCTTAAATTCAAGCTGCCGGAGGCCATGCAACGCGGTTACAAATATGCCGTTAGCGGTGCCGCCAAAGAAACCGGGCTATCGAAAACCACATTTCCTGATACCTGCCCCTGGTCTTTTGAGCAGACCATGGATAACGAATCTTTCCCGGAATAGGCGGGGAACTCGCCTTATACTGATGTAGGCTGAGTAGGCAGCCACAATCCTTCCAGCTCGATGGATACTGCTTCGAACGGTGGTACGGCAACCTGGTCAGTACCGGCGAAGCGGCCGATTTCAAGCCAGTCACCGGCTTCCAGTCGGTACGCCTCCAAAGTGTGCTTGATCGGATCGATCAGCCAAGCGTATTGCACACCGTAATATGCGTATAACGGCAGCTTGATCTGGCGATCTCTGCCCTCGGTTGAAGGAGAAAGGATCTCGCAAACCCAGTCGGGGACCACCTCAAAGCGATGCTCCGTGGTTGGTGGCATCGGCATTCGCTCACGTCGCCAGCCGGCCAGGTCCGGAACGGTAACCTCATTGTCATGTACAAAGTGGACCTCTGGCTCAATAAAGATCCACCAACCACCCGGACCCCCGTTGCCTTTGTGAAAAGGGCCAAGTAATTCGGCACCCAACATAAAGCCGGCAGTCGCATGCACTCCGGAAGGTCGCGGTTGGGTATAGAGCTGTCCGTTCAAGATCTCCCCGGTCATACCTTCGGACAGGGCCTCAAGGGACTCGTAGAGAGTCGGTTTGGTTTGTGGTTGCATCTTAGCCACCTGAGAGTGAGCGCCCGACGGGGGGTTACTACCCGCTGCCCACCGCTTGAGCCAGCGAGAATTAAACGCGTATAAATCCTCCCGAGAACATGATCTTGTAGGTTGGGCAAGGGCCGTAAGATGTGGTGAGCGCAGCGAACCGCATCTTTGGACGGTGCGCCGTGCCCAACGAAATGTTGATGTTGGGCACGCCGGATCGTCCCTGATCCGGCTTTGCCCAACCTACGAGCCGGCAGGATGCCGGCGCTCCCGGCTTTGCCCAATCGACACGGCTGGTAGTAACTTGTTAATCAAAAAGAAATTTATACGCGCCCGCCCTGCAAGTTCGGACCCGCTTGAGACACTTTCCTTGCCTCGGTTGGCTCTATGGTCTCCCCTATAGATTGAAAAAATGCATTGAATCTCTTAATCCTTTGCGCCAGTATATCAGCCGCGGTTCTGGCTACGTGGAGGAGATGTTTGTCAATTGTCGTCCTGGCAATATCGGCAACTCAGCTGAGGCTCAGTTCGGCGGTCCCGGTGGGACGGGACTTGACGACAATCGCTTCACGTAATCCTTGGCAGGTGTTTTGGAGAGAACCATGAACTCTAACTTCTGGTCTCTGAAATGGCGGAGGGTGTTTGTCGGCCTATTCCTTTTACTTTCGATATGCTTGATGCTGTTGATACTTTTTAATGAGCATACGCTCGATTCTGTGGCGGACAATTTTGGGAAGCTCGATTTTGTGGCGAGCAATTGTGAGAAGCTCGCTTGTGAGAAGCTCGCTGCTGAAGATTTAGTGCAGACATTCGCATTCTTCATCCTCGTTATATTGCTTGCGTTATTTATCCTTTATTTGCCTTTGGAAGATTTTCGGAAAGGGGTTGTTTTGGTTTTTTTTCTCGGAATACCGGTCATGTTGATGCTGTTTTGGTTTCCGCCTGTCGACATCTGTAAAGAAGGGAAAGCAGAATCCTGCCTTAAAGAAATCGAATTCGAAAAGCGATTCGGTGTGAGTAACCCAAAAGAATTATCAATCTTCGAATTTACAGAAAGTGATATTATATTAGCAGAACACAACAAGGCTGTCGAAGAGATCAAACTCAGGATCGAAAGGGAGGATGATTGGTTTCACCAAAAATTCCTTCTCGTAGGGATGCTATTGTTCGGTTTTGCCGCAAAACTTATCGTTGATTACTCCAGTTCAATGTCAACAGAATCAAAAAAAGGCGAGCAAACAAAAAAAGAACCGCCCGAAAGCAAGGGATCTACCGTTAACCATCCGGTATCAGCTGTGGTTGCGATATGTTTGGTTGTTGCCGTTGCAACCTGCATCGCTCTGGCGATAGACGCCCATCTTCGGAGCATAATCTCAGGAGCAGCGCAACTGGGCGTCTGGATCCATCGACACATAGAGGATCGATTTCTTCTTGAGTATACTTTTCTCGGGTGGGAGACGTTCATTCGACATGGTCATGCCGTACCGGACACCGGAGGTATGCACACGGATGTTATCTGGCGGTTTACCTGGCCCCACCTTCACATCATTACATGGCTGCTGTACTCGACTTATTTGTTCCTTTTGTTTCAGGCCTGGAAACAAATCAAGATCGACAAAGACCCGGGCGATGTCCATAACAGATTGAAACTTCAACGGGAATGGCTGATAATTAGTTTCTGGTTCGTACATCTACTTCTCTTCGGTTTTGCATGGATGGCGCATGGTTATCCGAGTGCGTTTTTCACAAAGCCTTGGCCGTGGAGCTCAGTGTATGAGCAGTCGCAATTGCATCAGCCGTTTCTGTATGTGCTACTGAGTGCGATTCTAATGATGACGGTTTGGTGTTATTTGAAGATTTTGGATCGAAAGTACCGGTGAAAAGTATGAACACTTCATTCGACCGCATCACCATCGATCCTGAGCGGATGAACGGCCAACCCTGCATCCGTGGTATGCGCCTGACGGTGCACCGCGTGGTCGAAGCTGTCGCCCTCTACCCGGATCGCATCGAGCTCAAGCGGGAGTATCCGGAGCTTGAGGATGATAACATCCGCCAGGCCTTGGAATCGGAGAGCAACTCATGCGAGGGGCGATGGTGACGATTACCGAGCGTAGCATCCGCCTGTGGCGAGATGCGTGAGAAAAGCCTCCACCTCCGGCGCGCCCATCTCCGCGGGATGACGCTTGGCGTGAAACAAGATAAAGCGGCGAATCCAATCCGGATTGGCTTGCTCGGTGCGGATGCTGTCGTGCTTAAAACGGATTGTATCCCGCACCTGGTCGAGCAGGCGGGGCTTGGTCTGCGTTCCGGCGGAGGGGGTATTTCCCCTGTCAATACCTGACGGGTTTGTCCTATATATCGGCAATATATACAGGCACTTGCGAACAGGCAAGCAGATTAGACCTCACTTTTGACGTATTTTCTTACGTCGTTTTTGAGGTCTACTTGTAGTTAGCTGACAAAGGTAGTTTTTAATAATCTTCCCATCGAAACCAATAGACAAGAAAGGATGGCAGATCAATGAGCGAAACTATTGTTGTAGCAATTATTGCCGCAGTTATTGGTGCTTTAGGTGCCGTTATTGCTGCTGGTTTTGCGGAGGTAGTGAAACATTGGCTCAAGGAAAAGAAACCAGATTTTAAGAGAATCAAGATCATTATACCTGTTTTCGTTGTATCAATTACCGTCGGTGCTGTTGTTGGCCCGACAATAAACGATCATTTCACCACAGTCGATACAGGTTCATTCAATTTAGAGGCTGATGAGGAGAGAAGATTTAGTTTTTTTCTAGAGGCAAAAGGTTTTCGGGGAGGGGAAAATATATCATTTGCAGCTAGCAATGGCGATTGTGATAGATCTTCAAGTTATGTGGTTTATTTCATATGGGGGAAATTTGTTTCCGAGGAAATATTGATGGAATGCGGTAAAGGCCAAAATGCTGAAAAAGAATTTTTTACAGGTTTTGGGGGCGGAAATGTTGAACTAGAAGCTATTTTTAAGATTTATAATGAAAAAGCAAAAAGACCGGTAACTAACGCGAGCTTGAGAATATCGTATGGTACTAAAGGACATAAACTTAAATGGATTGAGCAGTAAATGATTGCAGCTAACAAAAGCCTCCAGCCGACCGCCTAAAGCGCCGCTCGCTTCGCTTGCGTCGCATTAGGCGGCGGCTGAGGCGTAACGTTAGGTCAACCGACTATCTAGTGAGAAATACAATTATGAGTTTAGTCATAGATAATCAAATTTTACAAGCAGCACATATTTCAGAAAACGGCTTGAGAGCAGAAATCGCCGTATTACTTTATCAACAGGAACGGTTAACATTAGCACAGGCTGCCCATATGTGTGATTTTTCTCGTTATCGGTTTCAGCATCTACTCGCAAGCAGAGGCATCAAAATACATTATGATGTGGAGGACTTTGAACAAGACCTTGATACATTAAAATATCTGAGTCGATTATGATTGTCGCAAGTGATGCATCTCCGATAATTGCATTATCCGCAATCGGTCAATTATCATTATTGTCAAAACTTTACGAAGGAATACTTATCCCTCAACATGTGTATAATGAAATGATCACACCTATTTCAGATCTGCCAGGGAAAATTGAAATCCAAAATTCCAACTGGATTAAAGTGGTATCAGTTACAAATCGCATTTTGGTACAAGCTTTGGAGATCGAGCTCGATAGAGGAGAAGCTGAAGCTATTGTGTTAGCATTGGAACAAGATGCCGATTTATTATTGGTCGATGAGCGTCGTGGGCGGCTGGTAGCACGGCGATTAAACCTGAAAGTAGTAGGTGTCATTGGTGTTTTAGTGGAAGCAAAAACGAAAGGGTATATTAAAACACTTGCACCATTATTGGAACGTTTGCAATTGGGAGCAGGTTTTCGTTTAAGTAATGCATTGGTTAAACGTGTATTGCTGGAGGTAGGAGAATAAGATCGGACCGACGAGGCGTGAACTTCTTGTGCAGTGCAAAAAGTTGACTCATTTGTAAAGATTCGGGTCCCTCAAGGAATCCTAGATGGAAGTTCGCCGTAGTTGTTCGCTCAGGAGACCGAGGCAACAAGTCGTCCGCAGATCTTAACTCATTGTTTCTGAATGTGTTGATGAAGATATTCATGAAGTTGAAAAAGAAGCAATCGTTGTGGTATATAAAGCGAGTCGCCGTATTTAAACACGGCGACTCGCCGTCTACTACCTGTTATGTTTTGCAGAATGCGAAGTCGTATGCCTAATCTTTGCGCTTTATGTGGAATAAATCTAGCAACCACCAAGGATCATATTCCACCACGCGGAATTTATCCAAAAGCCATAAGACATGGCATTAACTTCAATACCGTACCTGCGTGCAAGGAATGTAATAATGGGGCTTCCATGGATGATGAAGAATTCAAAATGTTTGTAGGTTTCAATACAGGTGAGTATCAAGAGCATCCTGAAATAGTTATTGATTCACTAGCGGGAACAATTGGAAATAATAAAAAGATTGCTAACCAGATTTTTGCAACAAAAAAGAATGTTTACGCGTACCGTGGAAGGTCGGTTTTAGAACCTGCCGTTGCAGTAATGTTTAATGGTAGAAAATTGTCTAAAGTAATTTCAAGAGTTATAAGAGGTCTGTATTGGGAGAAAAAAGGCAAAGCATTAGGTTATAAATCTGATATTCAAATATTTATGCCACAATATATGCAATCAGAATTTTTTAGATCAATGAAAGATGTCATGGACTGTAGCTCACCAAACTATCTAAATAGAAAAACATTTGTGTACAAATGTCAGTTTTGCGAGGACGGTTCTAGCATATGGGGTATGCAGTTTTTCAAGAAACTATCAATTTTTGGTTATGCTGAAGCACCAAAAACATAGGAAAAGGGGTCAGAG